>JBHIEQ010000128.1:0-7907 GCA_046760725.1 Gemmatimonadales bacterium | reverse complement strand
AGCGGGAATGAGACCGTGAGGTCCTGGAGGTTGTGCTGCCGCGCCCCCACCACCGTGAGCATCCGGGCGGGGTATGTCGGTCGTCGGGTGGAGGGCACGGGGATTCTGAGTTCCCCTCTTAGGTAGCGACCGGTGAGCGACTGCGGATTCCGGGTGATCGACTCCACGGGGCCCTCCGCCACGAGCCGTCCGCCGTCGCGCCCCGCCCGCGGGCCGAGGTCCACGACGTGGTCCGCGGCCCTGATCGTGAACTCGTCGTGCTCCACCACGATCACCGTGTTGCCCAGGTCCCTGAGGCCCTGGAGCGTCGCGAGCAGCCGCCGGTTGTCACGCGGGTGCAGGCCCACGGACGGCTCATCCAGGATGTAGAGCACCCCTACCAGACGGCTCCCCACCTGTGTCGCCAGCCTGATCCGCTGGGCCTCGCCTCCCGAGAGCGACGCCGCCGACCGCCCCAAAGTCAGGTAGTCCAGCCCCACGTCGCAGAGAAAACGAAGCCGATCGGTCACTTCCTTGAGAATCGGACCCGCGATCTCGGGATCGACCCCATGTGACGCGCCCGAGCGGAGCGGGATGCCCTCAAAGAACTCGAGCGCGTCACTCACCTGGAGATCCATTATCTCCCCTATCCCTCTGCCGTCCACCAGCACACTCAGGCTGTCCTTCCTGAGTCGGTGTCCCTCGCAGGCGCCGCACGGCACCTCGACCATGTAGTCGGCCAGATCGCGCCTCACGGCGTCGGACGATGTCTCGTGGTAACGGCGCTCCACGTTCTCGAGGATCCCCTCCCAGGGCATCTCGTAGCTTCCGGAGCGGGTTCCGGACCCCGTGCGGAACGCGAACGTGCGGTTGGGCACACCGAAGAGGAGCGCCTGTCGCACGCGTTCGGGGAGGCCGCCCCAGGGCTCCGCCGGATCGAAGCGCAGCTCCTTGGCGAGCGTGGGTATCACGACGTTGCGCAGGTATCCCCTGGGCTCACCCCATGGGAGCACTACACCCTCTAGCAGCGAGATCTGGGGATCTCCCAGCACGAGATCGGCGCTCACCTCGCGCCGCGTGCCGAGCCCGCCACACTCGGGGCATGCACCGTAGGGCGAGTTGAACGAGAACTGTCGCGGCTCCAGCTCTGCCAAGGAGTGGCCGCACCTCGGGCAGACGAACCGCTCGGAGAAGACGACCGATCCCCCTTCGCCGTCGTGACGCACCACCTCCACCAGGCCGTCCGCCGCCTTGAGAGCCGTCTCGACGGAGTCGTTCAGTCGGCCTCTGTCCCGCCCGCGCACGACGAGTCGGTCCACTACCAGACCGATGTCGTGATTCACCCTCCGGTTCAGCTTCGGGGGTTCCGCCAGGTCATACACCTCGCCGTCAACCCGCACCCGCACGAACCCCTGCCGGCGCGCCGTGTCGAACAGCTCCCTGAACTCCCCCTTGCGGCCCCTGACCAAAGGTGCCACGATCTCCACCTTTGTGCCCTCGGGCCATGCCAGCAGGAGAGCGCTTATCTGTGAGGCGCTCTGCCGACTGATCGGTGAGCCGTCATTGGGGCAGTGCGGGACCCCCACCCGTGCCCAGAGAAGCCTCAGGTAGTCGTAGATCTCGGTCACGGTGCCCACGGTGGACCTAGGGTTGTGGCTCACGTTCTTCTGCTCGATGGAGATCGCAGGCGAGAGCCCCTCTATCGCGTCCACATCGGGCTTTTCCATGAGCCCCAGGAACTGCCTGGCGTAGGCCGAGAGCGACTCCACGTAGCGGCGCTGCCCTTCCGCATAAATGGTGTCGAAGGCGAGGGATGATTTCCCCGACCCCGAGAGACCAGTTATGACGGTCATCCGGTTGCGGGGAATCTCAACGTCGATGTTCCGGAGGTTGTGGACCCGCGCGCCGCGGACGACGAGGTTCGAGTTCTGCATAGCCTCTGATAATGCGGAGTACGCGACATGCCGGTCAATCCTCGGGGCGACGGCAGGACGGCGCGACGGCACGACGCCAGGGCGGCACCGCCGCGAACCGCCAACCGCGAACCACCAACATTTACTTGCGGCCCCTTTCGGGGAGCCGTACCTTCTCTCCCCCGCCCGATCGGCAGTAGATACTCAGACGAGGGCAATGGCCGCGCGAGACGAAAACGCATACGTGGTAGTCTTCACCACGCTTCCCAGCGTCGATGAAGGGCGCAGGTTCGTGCGCGGACTCGTGGAGGACCGAGTGGCTGCATGCGGCACGGTGCTCCCCGGGGCGACGTCGGTTTACTGGTGGCAGGGCAAGATCGAGGAGACGAGCGAGGTCCAGGTGGTGCTCAAGACGCGACGCGAGCGCTGGACGGAGTTGGAGCGGGCGGTGCAGGAGCGGCACCCCTACGACGTGCCCGAGCTCCTCGCCATGCCCGTGGAGGCCGGCCTATCGGCCTATCTCGATTGGATCAACGCCGAACCGAGTGACGGGACGCCGCCATGAACAAGGCTGAACGCCGCCGCCGCATGCGGCGGCGAATCCACGCGGAGCTCGCCCAGCGGGCCCATCGGGCGGAACTCGAGCGGCAGGCGGCCGAGCCTCCCCGGTCCGCCGCTCCCGGCGAGTTCACGCTCCCCTTCGAGCTGGCGGATGACGAGACCCTCGAGGCCGAGGCGTCGCAGGCCGTGCCCGAGGAGGCGCATGGCGGAGCCTCTCTCCCCGAGGCGCAACCGTCGGCAGGAGGTGCGCCTTCGCCCCAGGATATCCTGTACCGCTCCGCGCGCCAGGCAGCCCAGCAGGGTGACACGAGGCGTGCCGCCGGGATCTACCGCGAGCTTCTGGAGCTCGACCCGGGTCACGTTGGAGCGAGGAACAATCTCGCGCTCCTGCTAGATCAGACGGGAGACCACGAGGGCGCGCTGGAGCAACTCGACAGGGCCCTGAGCCGGGATCCTGCGAACGCGCAGGTGCTCACGAACCGCGGATCGGTCCTTGGCGCCGTCGGGCGCTTTGGCGAGGCCGAGCGCGACCTCAGGGAGGCCCTGCGTCTCGAGCCCGGGAACGCCGACGCGCATTTCAACCTCGGACTCGTGATCTCCCGCAAGGGACTGTGGCGCGAGGCGATCCCCTATCTGAGAAGGGCGGTCGAGCTCGATTCCAGCCGTGCCTCCGCCTACTTCTATCTCGGTGAGGCACTGAATCACGTGGACGACTTGGAGGGTGCCCTCCAGTCCTACCAGCGGGCCGCGGAGCTTCGGCCCAACAGTCCGCAGGCCCTCTACGGACTCGGCATCGTGCTCGACCGCATGAACCGGCCCGAGGATGCCGCGCAAATGTACCGCCGCTCGCGAGAACTAGCCGGCCGGTGATCCGGGTGGTCGTGGACGATCTCGCGTTCGTGAATGCGGACGCGGTGGTCAGACCATCCACGGCGGCCCTCGAGCCCACGGTAAGGTCCCTACGACGGCTCGAACAGGTCGGCGGCCCCGCCTTCTGGAAGCAGCTCAGACTCAAGAAGGAACTGGCAGTGGGCGCGGCCGTCGTCACCAGCTCCGGCGACCTTCCGTGCGAGTTCGTGATTCACGCCGTCGTCCAGAGCTCCACCGTCCCGGTCAGCCCTTCGGGCGTCCGCCTGGCGCTGAAGAGCACCCGTCAGCGGGCGGCGGACTGGCAGCTGGCCCGGATCGCCATTCCGCCGCTCGGCACGGGAGCTGGAAACCTCTCGATGGAAGACGCCGCCCGCCTGATGATCGAGGTGCTCCTGAGCGAGCTGCCGGGCGCCACATACCCAGAGGACGTGTGTATAGTGGTGGAATCGGAGGACGACCGAAGCATCTTTGAGGCATACCTGGAGCGGAAGCTACCTTGAATCGCAGAATCGCGGCTGCGGCCGTGCTCGCAGTCTGGGTCGTCGCCCTGGCGTGGCTCGCCAGGCGGGAGCTGGTGGGTACGCGGGGTCAACTTCTCGGCGACGTCGTGCTCAATGTCTCGCCTGCCGCCACCTACTACTCGCTCGAGCTAGGTGGCCAGCAGATCGGTGTTGCGTCCAGCAAGGTGGACACCGTGCCCGACACGGTGCGCGTCGAGGACCTGATGATACTCGACGTCCCGGCCCTGGGAGACGTGCAGCACATCGAGGCGCGGACGGAGGCGCTACTCTCTCGCTCGCTGAGATTGAGGTCGTTTCGCGCGACGATCAGGGGAGGGGCGGCGAGGTTCGCTACGCTGGGCACCGTCGTGGGGGACTCGCTTCTGGAGCTGGAGATCGAGAGCGCCGACAGTCGTCAAACTACCCAAGTCGCCCTCAAAGAGCCGATCGTGCTGCCGGCTTTGGTTCCCTTGCACGTCGCGTTCGGCGGCGATCTCGAGGTCGGCAGGACCTATTCGCTGTCACTGTTCGATCCCATGCTCCTTGACCAGCGCCCGGTCGATGTGACAGTGCTCGCGGAGTCAACGCTCATAGTCGTCGATTCTGCGGCTCCCAGCCTCGACTCCACCACGTGGCTTCCCGCACGGTGGGACACGGTGCACGCCTGGCGCGTGGCACAGGAAGTGAGCGGTCTCAGGCTCGAGGCCTGGATCGACGACCTCGGCCATGTTGTGCGCGCCACCACCCCGGTTGGATTCACGATGGAGCGGACGGCTTTCGAGATTGCCTACGAGAACTACCGCCGCTCGGGCGGCCCCAGCCCCACGGCCCTGGCCGGAAGCGACATTATCCGCCAGACGGCTATAGCGTCGAACGTGTCGCTCGAGACCGAAGAGCTGGGCGAGCTGCGCGTGAGGCTCGGCGGTGTGGATCTCGCGGGGTTCGATCTCACGGGCGGAAGGCAAGAACTCTCGGGCGACACGCTCATCGTGCGCCGCGAAGCGGAGCAGGCGCTGGATGCCGGCTATCGGCTCCCGGCGTTCGGGGAAGAGGTGCGCGAGTACCTGAAGGCGGAGCCTCTCATCCAGACCACCGATCCCAGAATCAAGGCTCAGGCAAGGCAGATCGTGGGCCGCCGCCGCGATCCCACCCGAGCCGCGAGGCTCATCTCGGAGTGGGTGCACGACGCCCTGGATAAGAGGATCACGGTCAGCGTGCCCAGCGCCCTCGAGGTACTGGAGACCAGGCGCGGCGACTGCAACGAACACACCGTCCTGTACGTCGCGCTGGCCAGAGCGTCGGGGCTCCCCGCGCGCACCGCTGCCGGTCTCGTGTACGTCCGCGGCAGGTTCTACTACCACGCGTGGCCCGAGGTCTTCCTCGGCGAGTGGGTCGCCGTCGATCCCACCCTGGGTCAGTTCCCCGCCGACGCCTCTCACTTGCGGTTCACGGTGGGCGGGCTCGCGCGGCAGGTCGAGCTGATTCGTCTCATCGGACGCCTCGATTTGGACGTGATTGAGGCGCGCGGCGCTCCGTGATCCGGCTCGAGGGTCTCACCAAGCATTACGGCAAGTACGTGGCCGTCGATCACATCGATCTCCACGTGCCGCGGGGGACATTGTACGGCTTTCTCGGGCCCAACGGCGCGGGGAAGACCACGACTCTTCGCATGATCGCCGGAATTCTCCGCCCCACGGCGGGCCGCATCTGGCTTGGCGGCGACGATTTGCTGAATGATCCGATGGCGGCGAAGCGCCGTCTCGGATTCATACCGGACCGGCCGTTCGTGTACGAGAAGCTCACCGGAGCGGAGTTCCTGCGGTTCGTGGCCGGACTGTTCGGTCAGGACGGTGTCGGGGTCGAGCGCCGCATCGACGAGTTACTCGACCTGTTCGAGCTGTCCATCTGGAAGGACGAGCTAATCGAGGCTTACAGTCACGGTATGCGCCAGAAGCTCATCATCTCGAGCGCGCTGATACATCGTCCCGAGTGCATCGTGGTGGACGAGCCCATGGTGGGGCTCGACCCCAAGGGGGCGCGGCTCTTGAAGGATATCTTCCGGGCTTTCGTGGAGCGCGGCGGCACGGTCATGATGAGCACCCACACTCTCGAGGTGGCTCAGGCGATGAGCGACCGGATCGCGATCATCCAGGAGGGGAAGATCGTGGCCGAGGGGACGATGGACGAGTTGAAGGACAAGACGGAGGCGGGTGACGTGTCGCTCGAGGAGTTGTTCCTGAAGCTCACCGGTGGACCGGCTGTGAGGGAGCTGGCCGCGATTCTCGAAGACTAATGGGCTCCCTCTCGCTGGTTCTCTTCCCCAAGTGGCGCACGACTCTGACGCGCGCGCGCCAGGGCCGGGGCGGCACGGGGAAGGTGATGATCATCGGCACCGTGGGTTTGTTCTTCTGGCTCGCGGTGTTCGGCGTGTTGTTCCGTGTCTTGCGCTACTTCCGCGGGGTCGAGGAGATCGGGCCGCTACTTGCCGGGAAGCTGCTGGGGTTGGTGCTCCTCTCGTTTCTCGCAGTATTGCTTCTCTCGAACGTCATCACCGCGCTCTCGTCGTTCTTTCTGGCCAAGGATCTCGATCTACTCGTATCGGCGCCGGTTGACGGGCTCAGTCTCTACCTCGCGAAGTTGGGAGAAACGCTGATCCACAGCTCGTGGATGGTGGCGCTGATGGCGGTGCCGATCTTCGCGGCGTACGGCGTCGTGTATGGCGGAGGGTGGTTGTTCGCCCCGTTCGTGGTGGCGGTGTTCCTGCCGCTCCTCGTGATACCGGCCGTTGTGGGGACGGCGACGACGCTCGTATTGGTGAACGTGTTTCCGGCGCGGCGCACTCGGGATCTGCTCTCGATCATTGCGATCGGTGCGGCGGGCGGGGTGGTGCTCTTCTTCAGGATAGTGCGGCCCGAACAGCTCGCCCGGCCGGAGGGCTTCCAGAACCTGCTCGACTTCATCACCGTCCTCAGGACCCCGACGTCGCCGTTCTTGCCGAGTGAGTGGGCGACCGATGCCGTGATGGGCTATCTGGTCGGTTCCGTCGATCCCTTGTACGTCGTTCTCCTGTGGAGCACCGCGGGAGCGTTCGTGGTGATGGGTGCCATTCTCAATTCGGCGCTGTTCCCCACGGGTTTCAGCAAGTCGCAGGAAGGCGCCGAACGGTTCGTCAAGGGCTGGTTTTGGCGCGGCGTTCTGGATCCGGTATTGAGGCCGCTCACTGTAGCCAAGCGGGAGTTCATCATAAAGGACATAAAGCTCTTCTTCAGGGACACGACGCAGTGGAGCCAGCTCATCTTGTTGGGTGTGCTCGTCGTGATCTATCTGTTCAACATCCGCGCCCTGCCGCTTTTCACTGGCGAGCAGGTGCCGTTCTTCCTCGTAACCGTGGTGTCGTTCCTCAATCTCGGCCTGGCCGGGTTCGTGCTGGCCTCCATCGCCGCGCGGTTCATCTTCCCGTCCATATCTCTCGAGGGCCGCCAGATGTGGCTGTTGCGATCGAGTCCGCTGGATCTCAGGGCGCTTCTCTGGTCCAAGTATTGGACCGGCACCGTGCCGCTCTTGATTCTCGCGCTCGCGATCACCGTGTTTACCAACGTGATACTCCGCGCCACGCCGTTCATGATGGCGGTAAGTACCGCCACGATCGTGTTGCTCACGCTCGCGATCAGCGCTATGGCGTTGGGTTTTGGTGCGCTCTACCCACAGTTCGAGACCGAGAACGCGGCACAGATACCCACGTCGTTCGGCGGCCTGGTGTTCATGATGACCACGATAGCCTTGCTCGCTGCTGTGATCGTGGTGGAGGCGGTTCCGGTTTACACGTATCTCAGGGCCAGCTGGGTGGGAGTCCCGGTAAGGATGAGCCCCGTAATGATCGGCTCGTTCGCCGCGGTGGTCGCGATATGCGGCGTTGCGACGGTTCTGCCGCTCAAGGTGGGCCTCAAGAAGATGGAGGGGTTTGAGTTCTGATGGACCCGCCTCGCGCCCGACGCGCCCGCCAACCGCAACATGGCAACATGTGAGGCGACATCCATGGGCGGTAGACGTTTGGTTCGCGTCCGCCTCGCGATACTGCTTTCCT
>JBHIEQ010000127.1:0-7915 GCA_046760725.1 Gemmatimonadales bacterium | reverse complement strand
ACCCCCTGTATCTTTCAACCATGCTCTCCGTAACCCAGATCGACCGCTTCCGCTGGCGCGTGGCCAAGTCCGGTGGCATGCGCACCGAGGGCCTGATCTTCGCCGACAAGACCCTCATGCACGACATCGAGGGGGATCAGTCGATCCAGCAGGTGGCGAACGTCGCGCACCTGCCGGGAATAGTGGGACCCGCGATCGCGATGCCCGACATCCACTGGGGCTATGGCTTCCCCATCGGCGGCGTCGCGGCGTTCGACGAGACCGAAGGCGTGATCTCGCCGGGCGGCGTTGGCTACGACATCAACTGCGGCGTGAGACTCCTGAGAAGCCCGCTCACCCGAACCGACGTCAAGCCCAAGCTCAAGAGTCTCGTGGAGCGGCTGTATCAGACGATTCCCTCAGGGGTGGGCTCTTCGCGGTCGGACGTACGGCTATCACCCAAGGAACTCGAGCGCGTGCTCGAGCGCGGCGCTCCCTGGGCCGTGGAGCAGGGCTACGGCGTGCCGCGCGACCTCGAGTGCATGGAGGCCGGCGGGTCGCTGCCCGGCGAGCCCGATCAGGTGAGCCCGCGTGCCAAGAAGCGCGGCGCCCCCCAACTTGGCACCGTGGGAAGCGGCAATCACTTCGTCGAAGTGGGCTACGTGGCCGAGGTGTACGACGAGAACGTCGCCCAACGCTTGGGACTCGCACCCGACACGGTCACGTTTTTCATTCACTCCGGCTCGCGGGGTCTCGGCTACCAGGTGTGCGACGACTACCTGGACACTATGGTGCGGGCCGCGGAAAAGTACGGCATCGACCTCCCCGACCGGCAGCTCTGCTGCGCGCCGCTCACGAGTCCCGAGGCCAAGGCATACCTGGGTGCAATGAACGCCGCGGCGAACTACGCCTTCGCCAACAGGCAGCTCATGAGCCATTACGTGCGGCGCGCGCTCGGCGACACGTTCAGCGAGGACGTGGCATCCGAGACCGACCTCGTTTACGACGTGGCTCACAACATCGCGAAGTTCGAGCAACACGAGGTGGCCGGTGCAAGGCGGCGGGTGTGTGTTCACAGGAAGGGGGCGACGCGCGCATTTCCCCCCGGTCATCCGGAGCTGGGTGACCGTTTCCGCGACATCGGCCAGCCCGTATTGATTCCCGGCGACATGGGACGCTACTCGTTCGTGCTGGTGGGAACCGAGGGCGCGTACACGGAGACGTTCGGATCAACGTGTCACGGTGCGGGCCGCCGCATGAGCAGGACCCAGGCCAAGAAGCTCGCCCGCCCCCGCAACGTTCCCAAGGAGCTCGAGGAGCAGGGGATTCTCATCCGTGCCGCTACGCGCCGCACCGTGGACGAGGAGATCCCCGAGGCCTACAAGGACGTCCAGGACGTGGTGAACGTGGTGGACGGCGCGGGAATTGGCAGGAAGGTGGTGAAGCTCAGGCCGATTGGGGTGGTGAAGGGGTAGAATCACCGCCGATGCCGCTCTGACGAGCTCGCGAATGCACGAAGCTTGTACCCGGGAGCGGTGGCCCGTATACCCCACAGACGGGGCACCTGACTCCATCGTTCTTCTGCCGGATGGCGCTGCGGACGGCCCCGCGTCATCGGTTGGTGCAGAGCCGCTCGGAAGGCTGTCTCGGTGGCGCGTTGGAGTTCGGCTAGGTCCGTTGGACCTTTGTTTCAGTGATTCTCGTGCCCTTTCCTGCCAAGGCTACGCCCTGCGGGGTGACACGCTCGCGCTGGGATCCCAGCCGGTGATTCCGTCGTGCCGCAGAGGAGGGCCCGGTTTGGAGAGGTCCCCGTTGCGCCGCGCCCGGGAGGGCGCATCCCATGATGATCCCGCATCGGCCCATCAGGACTTTCCGGGCTTTAGGGACGGCGCTCATCGTCCGAATGCCTCGGCGACGGCCACCTTGAAGGCCGGCGGGTGGATGGCGGGAAACCGGTACAGCTCCGGTTCGATGCGCCCGAAGTACTCCAATGCCTTGGCGGGATCGATGAGTCCGCGGGAGATCATCTCTTGCACGTCGCTCAGGTCCTGCTGGTGCCCGCGCTCCACTTTGGCGAGCGCCTGGGCATAGAGATCGTAGTGGTAGAAGGAGACGCGACCGACCCGGACGACAAACGTGCTCCTGTCCTCCCAGCCAGGCGGCACCGGAATGAAGTCGGCGGGAGAAGCCAGCTCCACATTGAGTTGCAGCGATTCCTTGAGCCTGGTGATGGCGCGAAGCAGCGCATCGTCTTCGGGCTGCATCACCAGGTCGACGTCGATGGTTGTCGGGCGCCAGCCGAGCAGCACGGCAGTCGTGCCGCCGACCCAGTACACCCGCATGTCCCGGCGCGCTTCGCGACCAAGCGCCTCCATCAACCGGCCGATTCTCTCTTTGTCGGCTAGCGCGCGCACGCCGCGGCCCGTTCGAAGCTCACCAGCCGGCGGATCAAGGCGTTGTACCGGCTGTGCGCGGTGTCGGGGTCTTCCCGGGCCAGGAGAGCGAACAGCGTCTTCTCGGGATCGGGGAACGGATCCGGCACCGAGTAGCCCAGCTGCCGGAGGCGCGGCGCGCCGATGGAGACGAGCAGGGCCGTATCCGTGCAGGCACGGTGACTGAGATCGGCGAGACCGGCATCGATGAGATCTCCGCCGGGAAGAGAGAGAGCGGACATGCTACTAAGATGCGGCCCGCTCCGCTTTTCAGCTACGCTATCGTGTATCGCCGGCGTCCGCTTCTTCTCAGGTTCAGCTGGAGGTCGACTCACGCGCACGATGTCCCGATTGCACCATTGAGCTCAGTCACGTGGTGCGATCGGCTGCCCTATTCCGGTACCCCGGTGTCCTCGCCGTGCAGGACGGCTTCGACTTCCGCCCAGAGCCTCTCAAGATCGAACGGCTTGGCCACGTAACGCACTCCCGGGGCCGGGAGCGGTCCCGCTGCGCTCACGAAGACGAACCTGCCGCGCAGCTCCGGCTGTTCGGACACGGCCACTTGCCAGAACTGCCGAGCGTCCATGCCGGGCATGGTGATCTCTGAGACTACGGCATCGAACCGATTGCCGACCAGGGCGACGAGCCCCTCTTCCCCACTCCCAACCTCCTCGACTTCGCAGCCCCTTCCCTGGAGAAAACGGGCGAGGAGCCGGCGAACCGCCGGTTCGCTGTCGAGGACGAGGATCCGGGGCTGAGAGTGCCGGACCACGGTTCGTCACTCGGCGTGCTGGTCTAAGTGCACAAACTGCACGTGCCGAGCATACGCTCGGCGGGGCGGCCGAGTCAAGAGAAGGTTGGAGACCAGACAGGAGCAATGTGCGCCCGGTTTGGAGCGGTTGGCTCTGTAGCGTGCCGGGGTCGGGGCGCTAGTGTTGAGCCGAGTAGTGTCTTGCGAGCTCTCTAACCCAACGAGGCGGCGGCAGTCGCTGGCGCTGGTAGGCTCCGAGTAGCAGGCGGCTCATCTCTCCGCCGATAGCCCGAGCTTCTCTCTCGGGCAGGCCGGTTGTCACCTGACCCATGAGCCGAATGAAGCCGTTGAGCGACGGACCGCGGCCCCGTTCGGGACGTGTCGCGAGCCAGCGCTCCAGCCGCACCCTGGTTGATCGCCGGGGTGTTGCGCCTCTCAGGAAGTTGCGGATCGCGTTGGGGCTCATCTGCACTTGGCGGGCAATCCAGCGCAACGAATGCTCGTCGAGCTCGCGCTCTACCGCCGCGCGCAGCACGGGTATGGGAAGTGACGGTACGCCGGTGGTGCGGCGGCTCACCGGCAGGCACCATCGTGGGCAGTTTGTGCAGTTGTGAAGGGATTACACGGCCAATCGTACTCCTAGCCGAGCCGGGCGGCAAGGGAGGCCGGGCGGGCAACTGTCGGGGCGGAACCAGCACGCACTTGCGCCGCTCCGCCTGACCAAGCACGATAGCGTCATGCCTGGGGGTCGGAACGATCCTTGCCCCTGCGGCTCCGGCCGCAAGTACAAGCGCTGCTGCTGGTCCAAGGACGAGTCGGCCCGAAGGCTACGACTCGTGCCGGGAACCGGAGGGCGCCGCAAGGACGGAGGGGGCGGTCCCCCGGCGACACCTCCGACGGATGTCGACTGGGAGGTTGACCTGGTGCCGGTGCCGGTCACCCTGGACGACGACCCCGACGCGCGTCCGGCCGCGCTGCTCATCGTGGCGGACGGACTGGTCATCCACCACGACATCCTTGCGCACCCGCCCGCCGAGCCCCAAGCGGTAGCTGAGCTGTTGGCGGAAGCCGTCCGTGACACCGCGAAACAGACGAATCGGCTCCCCAGGCGGGTGCTCGTTGGCCACCCCGCGGTGGCGGAAGCACTTTCGCACAGAGCCGCGCCCGGCGGTGCCCCGATCGAATGTGACCCGCTGCCGCAGCTGGACGACGCGGCCAACGCGCTGATCGCCCACCTGTCCGGTGCACCTGACGGCCGTCCATCCAGGGCTTCGCTCCCGCAGACATGGCGCGCGTGGGGCCTCGAGCACGAGGTCATTGGCGATGTCTTCAGCGCCGCTGCCACCTACTACCGTGCCAAGCCGTGGCGTTATCTGGAGAACGTGGACCTGTTCGCCGTCGAATGCCCGTCGGGTACCATGTGGGTGGCGTGCGTGTTGGGCGCGGCGGGAGAGGAATTCGGCATCGCGCTGTACGAGGACCCACTGGACTTCGAACGGCTGATCTCGTCCACTCCCCCCAACGACGGCTTCCGTTCGCTGCAAGGCACCGTGCTGTCGCTGAGCTTCGACCGGCGCAACGACCTACCACCCAGGATGCGCAAGGAAATCCTGGCCGCGGGCTGGGAGCTGGCGGCGCCGGACGCCTATCCGCTGCTGATGGCGTTCAATACGCCGGGTGGCGGTGTGACGGAGGCGCAAGCCCGCGATCTGGCGGCTACGCTGCGCGCGATGGCCGAATTCACTGGGCGATTCGGCGCGGAGTTGCGCAGTGGCATCGCGCCCGCCGAGTGGCACGATCCGAGCTCGGGCGTAACGCTCGCGCGAGTGCGGGCTGCGGAGCGTTCGGTGCTCTGGCAGCTGCCCGACACACTTGCGCAAGCGCTCCCCGCGGGTTCCGGCGCTCTGGCCGAGGCGGCCCTCGAGGTGCACGATCCCGAGCACCTGCGCAGCCGCCACGAGCCGCTGCTCGAGGCGTTCGAAAGGGCCTTGACGAGTGCGGGCCTGTCGGCAGTCACGGTTGGGCGGCACGCCGGAAACGCGGCGTTGCTGGTGGACTACCTCACGGACTACGAGGGCATCCCGCTCCATGCGATGACCGAGTACGATCTCCGCGAGTTCCTCTACGACTGGTGCGTGCGCAAAGTCATCGCGCCCAAAGCCGACATGCGCGCCATCCCCATTTCGCTGAAACGCTTCTTTGCCTTCGTCGCCGAGCGCGAGCGGGTGTCCTTTCCCTGGGCTCAAGGGATCCTCGCGGACCGCCAGGCGTTCGAAGCGCGCCTTGAGACCTTCCCGGGCGGGTTCTTCTGGGAGAAGGAGGTCCGCGATTGGATGTCCGAGCTCACACTGGATCTCGCTGCGCGGCAGATGTTGCCGGACGACGCCATGGCGAACGGCGGCGAGTGGGGTGAAACCATGGGGTCCGTGGAGTGGGAGCTGCACCGTGAGCTGCGTCGCCGCTGGCTGTTGTGGCGTGACGAGGTGATTGCTTCCGGGCTCGCGGAGCCCGTGGACGTGCGCAAAGAGTTGGTGCAGCGGTAGCGCGCATGGGAGACTACACCCCATCCGCGCCACCAGGGTCTCACGCCGGCCGACGCGGTCCGGCGCGAACAGGAGAGTGCCGCGAGGCGGTGACTCAGCTTCCGCCCTCCGGCGAGCAAGCGGCATCAGACGCCCAGCCCACGAGCCGCCGCACCCGCTCGTAGTACTGCGAAGGATAGTGCGGCTGGGAACAACGCCTGCTGCGATAAGGGATGCCTGCGGTCCTCAAAAAAAGGGCGGCCCGCTACCACCGTAGCAAGGCCGCCCTACGCGCTGGCTACCCGGAGTCAGGGGATTCACTCCCTCTGTTCTTCTTCCCTTCGCCGCCGCCGGGACTGTTGCGTCCGCGGTAGGGCACGTCGGGAGCTCCGGCTTCCATCCCCAAGCAGCCTGGCCGAGGCCGCGAGGTTCGCCAGTGCGAGCGCTGCAAGTCGGATCGGGTCGCGGACCGTCCTCTTGCACTGCACACCGAGGCGCCAGGTCGGTGTGGACGAGGCGCGCGACTGGCCTCGTCTGCTCACGGGAGGTGATTCACCCGGATCGTCGGACGCCAGAGCCCTTGATTTCTCGGCGGCCTCCCCGGAATTCTCTCCGTGAGCCCGTCACGCGAAGCGTGGCGGAGACACCCAGGTCCCAACCAGCTTTAGTCACGCGACGCCCCCAATATACGGGACCCCCAGAATCGCGCAAGTGCCGATCTTTCTTCGGCTTACGCCACTTCGTGTGGGGTCGTTGTGGAAGGAAACCGGCCACGGTGCCCGGCTCCTTTCGGGGCTTTCCACGCGATGTGGAAGTGTGAAAAACGCACGCCCCACAAACCCTCCACATGGAAAGTTCCCCGCCGCTTCAGCGCCAGATGCCGAGCCGCGGCTTTGGCCGCGGTTGCCGCCGCCGCGGTCGCGCGAGCCTACCCTCCCACCTCCTGATACACATACGGCTCGCCCGCGCCGGCCGGCGCAAACAGCATCCCGCCTCCTGTGGTGGCGAACCAGCCCAACAGCATCTGGTTCGATACCCCCGGCGCGGGGTTCTGGAACAGGGCCTCGAGCCAGCGCCTCACATGCCTGAGCTCCGGCGCGCGACGCGAGAGCAAGGACAGCACCCCACCCACACCCTGCGTCGCTCGCAAGAAATGCGCGATCGCATGAACCCGCTGCGCGAACTCGTAGGCCCTCACCCCGGGCTCGTCGTAGAGCAGCGAACCCTCATAGGGGTCTGCCGGCGGGGCATCGACCCGGGGACCCAGATACACGTAGATCCGCCGCCCGTCGCGCCGTCGCTCGACCACGCCGGCCGCGGTCTCCCCCGCTAATCGAGCGGCGTGTATGAGATCGTCGTCGCTCAACACCCCGACCGCCAGCGTCCACTGAAACGTGGCCAGCGCCTGGTGCAGCGGGCACCCCAGCTCGTCGTCGTACGCCACGAGCCGCGGTGCCTCCCCCGCGCGCTGAAAGAAGTGACTCAACGCTTCGGCACGATCCGGTGTGACGTGGGTACTGCGGGATGTGGAGGGCACCGCCGTCAAGATATAGATGGAAGATGCCAGGGGGTAGCGTCGAGCCTCGACCCGATTACTGTTCCGTGCCCGGTTGCCTGTAGCTTTCCAAAGATGCCTCGCAAGTCAGCCCTCTTGGTGCTCGCTCTTCTGGCCGTTCCGGCGCAGCAGTCCCCTCTCACCGGACGGTGGGTGGGCACGCATAATCTCCAGCCTCTCTACCTGGACTTCCACGGCGACACGATGCTCGTGGTGAACGATCTCTACGTCGTGAACTACCTCGCTACGCCAGACTCGCTGTACGTCATGGCCGACGGGATCGGCGCCGACACGGCGTTTGCCGTCCGGTACTGGTTCTCGCAGGGCAAGCTGCTGCTCGCGACCGCCGAACGCTCGGTCATCACGATGAGCCCACAGGACGAGCTGGCGCGGCCGCTCCATGGATTCAGCTGGGAAGGCTCACCCAGCCGGATGTCGGGCCAGGTAATCCGCCTCCAACTCTTCAGGGGCGGCATCGCGCGATGGAGACTGGTGCCCGAAGGCGAATGGGTGAACGGGGAATGGGACCGAACCTCCCGGGTGATCGAGTTCACGTGGCTGCCCGACTCCACGCTGTGGGTCGGCCGGCACGATCCCCGCGGTGAGGCGCTCCTGTTCGACGAAACTTTCCCCGGTGCCGGGGCGGTCGTACTGAGAAGGGTTTATCGCTGAGCCG
>JBHIEQ010000126.1:0-7916 GCA_046760725.1 Gemmatimonadales bacterium | reverse complement strand
CTCCAGTGCGGCCAGCGCCTCGTCACGCAGCGTGGACGTGTCGAGCGCGACGAGCGCGAACAGAGTGGAATCGGCCGCGGCCCGAACGCTGCCCTCCCAGCCGATGAGACGCGCGAGATCCGCCTCGGCGGTCGCTCGCTGAGTCTCGGCATTGAGCATTTGGAGCTGTGCGTTGGCGAGTTCCACACGCCCACGTAGCGTGTCGGACCGTGTGGCACTCCCCGCGGCCAACTTGTCTTGAGAGATCTTGAGCTGTTGCTCGGCTCGTCGTATGCGGGTTGCCGCGACGCGCACCAGCTCGTCGGCCGCGAGTGCCGCGAAGAAGGCCTGCTTGGTCTGGAGAACCACCTGGAATTCCTGGCTCACTAGGGCGGCGTCCGCGGCCGCAAGGTCGGCGCTCGCGGATCTGCTCTGGGCGAACCGCCGGAAGCCGGAGAACAGCTGCAGCGACGCACTCATGCCCGCGGAATACGTGTTGCGCGCCGCCGCGCTGACGTTGCGCTGAGTGGTGGGGTCAAATCGGGTCTGGGAGTTGCGGCTCCATGACGAGCTGCCATTGATGGTCGGTAGCCAGTTGCCGAACGTCTCGCGCTTGCCGGCGCCCGCTACGGCGACCTGGCCTCGTGCCTGTACGACCGCGGGGTTCGCCCGCAGGGCGAGATCCACGGCCTCCGACAGCGTTACGGTAGGCAGTCGGGCCTCCTCCGTGCGCTGTGCCTCCGCGGCCCCCCCCAGGAGAATCAGCAGCGCGCCGCCTCCAAGCGCCAGCGATTTCTTACTTGCGACCATCCGAACCTCTCCCGCGCGAGTCGCGCGCGCTGTCGCTGTGTGTGATGAGCTCTAGGAACTTCTGTTGCTGCGCCGAGTCGAGGAGGGCGAGGATCTCGCTGCGGATCTGGGCTCTCAGCGAGTCGAACCGCGGCTCCACATCACGCCAGATACCGCGCATCGCGACTTGACGCCGGTCCAGAATCGCCGTCACCGACTCACGTTGTGCCTCGCTGAGGTCGAGTGCGCGGTCCAGTCGCTCGGTGTAGCTCATTCGCTCACGGCCCCGCCGTCCGCGGTCGTGTCCGTTGTCGTCGTCCCAAACGCCGCCCATCACGATCCCCACGGCCCCACCGGCGACGAACATGACAGTTAGCAGGGTGGCTGCGAAAACCTTGGATCGGTCGAGCACGGTCAATTCTCCAATGCAACAGCTAGGACGACGTCAACGTCAGGCGTCACCGGAGAGGCAAGCAGCGCGGGGACGGCGAGCTGGGCGTTTGTCGCTGAAAGCGGGTCGCCCAGCGGAGCACCATTTCCGTTAGTGCCTCCCGTTGCGACTCCCAGCCAGATCACCGTAGCAGTGAGCAACAGCGCTGCCGCTGCCAGTCCCGGCCGTGCCCACGCGGCGAGCACCTCGGCCCAGCCGCCCCGGGAGGGCTGGGCGAACAGCTCCCTCGATGCAGCCATCACCCTGCTGGTGAACTCTACGTCGTGCCCGCCGGAAAGGACGGCACGAAGAGCCCTTCCAAGGGCCGGGTCCGGCCTGTGATCAAAAGGAGATGGTCCGGTCATAGGATCTCCTGTTTCCAGTCCCGCCAGGGTGCCAGTGCCTCGCGCAGCGCGCGTCGCGCATGGAACACGTCCGAGCGCACAGTGCCTTCGGGCACGTCCAGCACCTCCGCGATCTCTCGATGACTGTATCCCTCCACGTCAAACAGCACTACTGCGATTCGTTGCCTCTCCGGCAGCTTCTCGAGCCCCTCCTCCAGAACCCTCAGGAACGCCGTCCTGTCGACCGCGGAATCCGGCGTCGTCTCGCCACTCGACAGTTTCGGGCCGAGTGGCTCGGCGGCGCGGACTCTCATGCGGCGCCTGCGGTCGGTGGCGGCGTTGGCGACGATTCGAATGAGCCACGGCCCGAATGGTCGGGTCGGATCGTACCTGCCCAGGTGCCTGAGCGCCGCCAGGAATCCGTCCTGTGCCGCGTCGTCGGCGTCGTCCTGGTTCCCGAGGATAGCCCTGGCCACCCTGCGGGCCTGAGCTGCGTAGCGCGTGACGAGCTCACCAAATGCATCTCGATCGCCGGCCTGCGCCAGTGCCGCCAGCTCGGCGTCCCGCATGTGTGACCTACGCACGGATGAGCGGGTCCGTTGAGGTTACCGGGGTGTAGCGGAGCGCGGGATCGTCAAAGGTGTTGCCCGGATCCAGATTGCCACAGTTCCGTCGCCGTCACATCGAACCGAGCCCGAGCTCTCGCTCGACGGGCCGCAACGCCTCGATGGTGAACTGTACGTGCTCCTCGAGCGGAATCCCGAGCTCTTCCGCTCCCTGCCGCACCTCATCCCGATTAACGCCTCGTGCAAACGCCTTGTCCCTCAATTTCTTCTTGACGCTCTTGACCCCCAGATCGTTAAGGCTCTTCGATGGACGCACGAGAGCGCAGGCAACCAGGAACCCGCACAGCTCGTCAACGGCGAACAGGACCTTTGCCATGAGAGACTCGCGTGGTGCGCGGGTGTACGAGGCGTGGGCCAGTATGGCCTCGCAGCTAGGCTCCGGCAGGCCGCGCTCGCGCAACAATCTTACACCGAAGGAGGGATGGCCTTCGGTGGGCGAGTGCTCCTGGTTGGGGTACCGTTCGTAATCGAAGTCGTGCAGCAGTCCGACGATTCCCCAAACCTCCTCGTCCTCGCCGTACTTCCTGGCGTAGGCGCGCATCGCCGCTTCGACGGCGTACATGTGTTTCCGCAGCGCGTCAGACTCCGTGTACTCGTGCATCAATACCAGGGCTTCGTCGCGGGTCATTGCTCATCCTCCCGACCATCGTTCGCGCCAGAGTTCGAAAACCAGGAGCGGCCAAAGAGCCCGTGCGTGACTCACCCGCCCGCTGCGATGCTCTGAAAGAAGACGACCGACCCTTGCGGCTGGCAACAGTCCTGCTGCCTCAAGTCGAGCGGGCGACAACAGCCGATCCACGTCCGTGCGGAGCTCTTCGTTGAGCCACCGCCCCGTGGGCACGCTCAGGCCACGCTTGCGACGGTGCGCCAGTCGCCGCGGCAGCCACCTGCGCGCCACCTCCTTGAGGAGTCGCTTGGTGGTGATGCCGTGCACATGGTATTCCGACCGCAGCGCAAGCGCGAACTCCGTGAGCTCGCGATCGAGATACGGTGCCCGTGCCTCCAGGGAACAAAGCATCGTCGTGCGGTCGATCTTGGTGAGCAAGTTCTCCCTAAGATACGTTCGGTAGTCGAGGGCCATGATCGCGGCAAGCCCGCTGTGGGTACTCGGAAACGAGAGCTCTCGATCGGCCGGCACGATCCACCGAAAGAAACTCTCGTCGTGTGAGAGATCGGTACCGAACCATGCTGTGTGACGCTCCAGCACCTCGAGTTCTGCAGCGGCTACAAATCGTTTGAGCAAGAACTCGAGGGGCACCTTTCTGTCGGAGCTTGGCAAACGCTCCACGGCTCGCCTGAGTACCCTTCGTACCGGCGACGGAAGCGCACCGAACCTCGGCGCCGCTAGATGCCCCATGTACGTGGGATAGCCGCCGAACAGCTCGTCGGCCCCCTCGCCGCTCAGCACGACACTCACCGATTCGCGCGCGGCGCGTGCGAGTAGATAGGTCGGGAGCGCCGCAGGGTCCCCTATCGGTTCAGCCACGGCACCGGTCAGGATGTCCAACACTGAGCGAAGCGCTCCGAAATCTGCACGGACGATAGTGTGTGCCGCTCCCAGCCAGCGCGCGAGCGCCGCGGCCGGACGCGACTCGTCGAACGATGGATCGGCGAACCCCACCGTGAACAGCCTGAGTTGGGGCGGCCCGACTGCGCGTGCCGCGTAAGCCGCGATGAGCGACGAATCAATTCCTCCGGAGCAGAATACCCCGATCGGTCGGCCCACTTGAGACTGTCGCTCAACCGAGCGGCGGAGGAGGAGTTCGATGCGGTCGGCCGCCTGCGCTATCGGCATCGCCCCGGTCGGCCGCGGTGGCTCCCAATAGCGCACGATCTCGTGCGACCCTGGGCCGAAACGGTGAATGGTACCGGCCTCGAGCTTGTGGATCCTCTTGAACATGGTGTGGGGCTCGAGTACGTAACCGAGCTCGAGATACTGCGCCACCGCGGCAGGGTCGAGATCACGGGAGACGACCGGATGAGCCAAGAGCGCCTGGATCTCGGACGCGAACACGACTTCGTCACCGTTCCGGGAGTAGAACAGGGGTTTCTCTCCCGCTCGGTCTCGGGCGAGAATGAGCTTCCCGGTGCGGGCGTCCCAGATCGCGAGTGCAAACATCCCTTCGAGCTGTGCGAGACCCTTCGCGCCGTACTCGAGGAACACTGGCAGGATCGGCTCCACATCCGAGCGGGATCGGTACGGGTAATCGGAGTACCTGCGCCTCAGCTCCTCGTGATTATAGATCTCTCCGTTGCAGATCAGCCATACACGGGACGAAGGATCACTAAACGGTTGGTCGGCGGTCGGTCGCCGGTCAACGATCCGGAGCCGCTGCGCACCCATTATGGCCCGCTCGCTCCGGAACAGGCCGTTGCCGTCCGGTCCACGGTGCCGCAGCAGGGGCGCCATAAGTTCGTGGACGTCCGGCGCGCTCAGGCAGGAAGTGCCCAGCGCCACCATCCCGTACACACCGCACATGCTAGAAAGGTGAGGGTCGGAGGTCGTGCCTGGGGAGCGGCGGGCTCGCGAGATCAGTGGTTCCGCAGGGACCGAGGGCCGCATACCTCCCGGTGTCGATTATGACAGGCAGTCGCTCCGCGAGCTCCGCGCGCGCCTCTTTGTCGCCGCTTCGCACGACGAAGACTCTCGGCCGGTCGCAGTTGAGGGCCGCCAACCGCCACCAGCGGGCGTGTCTCAGCGGAGTGCCGGGAATCCGTGTCCAACGTTGGGGGTCGCGGACCAGATAGTTGCTCGTGAGCTCGCTCGCGTCTCGTGTAGCGAGCGTCACGGTGCGGCGCAAATAGAACGGTAGGGATAGCGGCAACGTCTCGACACCAATGATCTGCGTTTGTTGGGGAGCTGCACTCGAGATCGCCTGTGCTAGCTCCTTGGCCGAGCGGTGTCGTCCAATTGCAGCCATCAGGTCTGTGCTGGCGAAGGGGATGACCGCGACCGGGAGCGTGAACGCGAGTAGGACGCGCTGTCGTCGCGCGGACCAGAACCAGGCCGCCATGGCGGAGATCAGGCAAGAGCCCCCGATGATGATGGAGGTTCCAGGAATCGCCGCCGCGATCTCGGGAGTCGCCGGTACGAGTCCTGGTATCCACCGCGCTCCCGCCACCAGCACGAGCCCCAGCGCGGCGAGAATCGCCGTGGCCGACCGCACGCCCGGCAGCTCGCGAGATTGACGGTGCCATGTGTGTGTAACCAGCAGCGCAACGGCTGGCACCAGCGGCATCATGTATTGCGGTCGCTTCGACTGTGACAGACTGAAGAACACGAGGGGTATCGCCACCCAGAGCAGATAAAAGATCATGCGCCGATCAGCGGACCGACCGGCCCCGCCGAGGCCCGCAGGCACGACTAGCGACCACGGCAAGGCCGCAGCGGGCAGGATCACTAGGAAGTACCAGAACGGGCCCGTGCGCCCGAGCGCCGTCGTAGTGAGTCGACCAAGAGTCTCGGTGCCGACAGCGTAGTCGACGAAGTCAGGCACCTCGCGCGACACGGCGAAGACCCACGGGAGTACTAGAGCCACGAAGAGCAGCACTGCTGTCAGATCCCACACGGCACGCACCCGGCGTCTCCACAGCGCGTACGGTAGCATGATCATGAGGGGCAGTCCGAGCGCGATCGGTCCCTTGGTGAGCACGCCGAGCGCCATTGCTCCCCAGGCGAGTGCGCGATACCAGATGGCGGGTGAGGCCGGAGCAGTCCGGTCACTGTTGTCCGAAGACGGATCGTCGGCCGCGGCACCGTCGGCCTCCACGGCGCGGTAGAGTCCGAGAACCGCCAGTACCACCCAAAAAGTCAGGGCACTGTCGAAGATCACCGTTCGCGAGTACGCGAGCGTGAAAGGCGTAGCTGCAGTGGCGATTACGGCCGTCGGAGCGGCCTCGTCACCGTACTCCCGCGCCGCGAACCGCCCCACCAGAACGAGTGTGCAGATCGTGAACAACAATGAAGGAAGGCGCGCCGCGACCTCGACCGGTCCTAGGAACTCCATGACACCTGCTCCCACCGCGAAGAATGCGACCGGCTTATCCAGATACGGCAACCCGTTCAGACGCGGCAAGACGTAATCGTTGCTCTGCGCCATCTCCCGCATGATCTCCGCATTGCGTCCTTCATCCGGGTCGAGCAGGGGGTAACCCGTGAGGTTGAACACGAGAGCGGCGGCCAGTAGCAGGGCCGCCGCCAGCAGCCACAGATGTCGCCGGAGCATAGCGGCGTGCATACGTTTGCACCCTCAGGAGGAAGGCCGCGCCCGCCGCGGGGGGCCCTGCGCAACCGTTATGGGTACTTCCGTTGCCACGTCATCATCTACCGTGATCGCGAAGCAGTAGCGTCCCGCCCTCTGGAAGGGAACATCGAATACGAGGACGCAACCCGCCTCGATCTCTGTCACTCCAGCGGGCGGCTCGGAGAAGGCGACCGTACCGTCTCCCTTGATGATCTTGTTTCCGTCTTCGTCGCACAACCGGATGCGCACTTGGTGGTCACCGATTTCCGTACGCCGTCCCTTGAGACGAAGCACGAGATGGAGTCTCGGGTGAACCACGGGGAACTGGCCCACCCAGATGTGCTGGAAGATGCCCAGCACGGAGAGCTTCCCGTACTGGTCCACTACCGCGTAATCGCATGCGACGGCGAAATCGATCTTCACCCCTCGACCCCGAACGATGCGAGAGTTCCCGCGAGTGCCCCCGGCGAATCGACCGGGGGGGCGCACTCGAGGCCGGCACATACGTAGGCCCAGGGACGCCGGCCGTCCACCATGGCGCGGAGCGGTTCCGGTAACCGATCGGCTCCAGCACCCGACTCGAACGTCATGATCACCTTGCGGGGGCGAAACGTGGTCCTCGCGGCGCGTAGAAGGGCGACCCGTTCGGAACCGTCGGCCACGATCACCACGTGCGCCGGAGGATGTACGGCCCAGTCGATCGCGCTGAGTACGGTCGCTCCGAATACGCCAAGCCGCCCGGCGCCGCCGGCAAACGTCTCGAGATGCTCATGACCCCGGGCGCGCCACCGACCCTCGCCGGTGTGCTCCGCCAGTCTGCAAAGGACGATTCCGGCAATGCCGTTGGGGGATGGAGTGGGTGAATCCTGGATTGGGATCAACGGCTCGCTCAGGTAACCCTCGCCCCCTCGCCCGCTCAAAACGTCGCTCAGGCCGCCGTCCGCACGGTACCGGGACCAGACGTGTTCCATGAGGCTGGCAGCGCGGTCCAGCCAAATGAGATTCCCGGTTGCCTCGTATGCGTCCAACGCCGCCTGTGCGGTATGCACCTGATCGTCGAGCAACCCCCCCACGGGTGACCCGACCGCATGTCGCATTCCCCCCTCAGGATCGGAGTCGGTCGCCTGGTCGAACAGCAGTTCCAGGGTGTCCAGCGCATGACGCTCCAATTCCTCCCGTTCCAGCAATGCCCCGGCTGCGAGCATTGCGGAGGCCGTCATGGCGTTCCACGCCGTGTAGAGGGTTTCATCCACGAAGGGCGCCGGACGCCGGTCGCGCGCCTGGGCCAGCCTCTCCTCGCCGCTCGCCAGCAGTCTCTCGACCTCGTCACGTGAGAAGCCCGTCGCCTCGGCGACCTGCGGTATCGAGCGGCTCGTCCAAAGCACGTTCCGAGAGGGATCTCGCGGTATCTCGCCCACCTCGTCCATGCCGTAGCGGAGGGACAGTACCTCGAACTCCCGGTGGTCCGTCACTGCCTTCACTTCGTCTGCGGTCCACGTGAAAT
>JBHIEQ010000125.1:0-7935 GCA_046760725.1 Gemmatimonadales bacterium | reverse complement strand
ACGAGTCGAATCTCTCTATCGCTCTCGCGCGTCCCGCGCGTTCGTCATCCAACGTCAATGTGCTGATGCACGCGCTGGGCTACTTCTCTGACGCTCTGTCGGCGGCCGAAAAGCGGCGCTTCCTTGCGGCGCTGGAGCGGTATCGGGCAAGGAAACTGAATCTCAGCGCGCCGCTCAACATCGTGCGGAGCTGGATCGCGCGGTTCGGGCAGGAGTATCTCGAGCGGCAGGTGTATTTCGAGCCCTATCCAGCGGCGCTCCTCGAGCTCACGGACTCGGGGCGGGAGGCGGACCAGCGTCATGAGTCGGGAGTTCGGTATTGTCTGGCGCGGCGGGAAGTCCCTCCGGCCGCTTCACCAGAACAGAACGTAGAGCGCCGCCGTAGCGCCGAGGATCAACCCACCGTAGAGGAATGAACGAGGATGGGGTGTGACGTCGAGCCCCGAATCGGGAAGCGACCGCCCTTCGCGGAGCGGGTGTCGCAGCGTGATGATGGCCATTCCCAGCGCGAGCAGTGCCAGGGTGAACGACATGTGGTGCAGAAAGGTGATCTGGGTGAAACGGAAAAGCGACGCGACGATGCCCGTCACTTGCTCGGTTCCTCCGGTACTCAGTCCCCGCATCACCCCGACCCCGCCTTCGGAGTCACTGATCACGTATCCTAGGCCGCTCATTATCCAGCCGGGGACGCGGAACAGAGCATAGACCGCGGGCCCGGCGAGCAGCGCGAACTTGCCGGCTCGAGGCGGGGCTCGCGTCACCAGGAGTCCGAACACGAACGTGATCACGATCGCCGGAGAGATGAAACCCCATATCTCCTGGATGTAGTTGAACACGCCCTCGAAGAGGCCGGGCAGCGGCGCCATGAGACATGCCACGACGGCGATCACGGCGGTCGCGATCCGTCCTACCTTGATTTCACGGCCCGCGGTCGCGTCGGGTCGCACGAACCGCTTGTAGAGATCCACCGTGAACAACGTGGACGCAGAGTTGATCCCGGAGTTGAACGTGGACATAACGGCGCCCGCGAGCGCCGCTAGCATGACACCTCGCAAGAGGGGCGGCATGATCTCCCTGATAAGAAACGGGTAGGCGATCTCTCCCGCCTTGTCCGCATCCCCGGCCGCACTGGCCAGAATCTCGGTGCCGAACGCCTGAAAGGCGATGATGCCGGGGAACACGATGATGAACGGCATGAGCAGCTTGAAGATGCAGGCGAGAAAGACTCCTTTCTGTCCTTCGGCCAGGCTCCGGGCACCAAGCGTGCGCTGGGTTATGAACTGATTGAGGCCCCAGTAGAAGAAGTTCGGGATCCAGATGCCCACAATCATGATGGTCCACGGCATGTCGGGATCGTCCGCCGGCCTGATGGTGTGGAGCCTCGCGGCGTTCCGCTCGACGAGGCCATCCCACCCAGCGACCACGTTCCCCTGTCCGATCAGCCGGAGTCCCAGGTAAAGCACCAGGGCGCCTCCCCCTAACAGCGCTGCGCCCTGCACCAGATCGGACCAGACCACTGCCTTGAGCCCGCCGTAGATGGTATAGATCGCGGCGATCGTTCCGATGACCCAGGCCCCAATCCAGGTCGCCCAGAAGACGGCACGATCGGGCGCCATGCCGAAGCGACTCTCCAGCATGTCACTGAACCCGAAGACGCCGTCCAGTCCGCGAGAGCCGCTGTATAGCACCGTCACCAGCAGGGCGATCACGGTGAGCACGAGCAGGTAGAGCGACATAATCGTGCGCGTGCCTCGATCGTAGCGGTACTCGAGATACTGGGGGATGGTGTAGATCCCCGCCTTCAGGAAACGCGGCAGGAGCCACCATGCTACGACTACCAGCATTGCGGCGGCGATCCATTCGTAGCTCGCGACGGCGAGCCCCACCTCGGTGAAACCCTGCCCCGCCATCCCGACGAAGTGCTCCGTCGAGATGTTGGAGGCGATCAGCGAGAATCCGATGAGCGGCCAGGTCAGCGTTCGGCCGGCGAGGAAGTAGTCTTCGCTCGAGCGTTCGCGCCGGCCGGCGTAGAGCGACATACCCACCACCAGGGCCATGAAGGCGACGAAGATGGCGACATCGAACCAGGCCAGGCTCATCGCTCTTCACTCCTCCGGTACTGCCGCGAGATCGGTTCCATCGAGTGGGCCAAGCTATCGCCCGGCTCGGGCTCGGCAAGCGGGCGGCGCCGATTTGACGCGCACGGTCCGGGGGATACGTTCTTCCTTCCACCCCACGGGCTCACAAGGAGGTGTTCATGCAGGCACGCAACCACGTCGCCCTAGGTGCCGCCGCCCTGCTCCTCTCGGCGTGCGGCGCGGGACAGCTGGGCCAGTTCGACAAGGAGGCGATCGGCGACGTGCGCCAGGCGTTCGTCCAGGCCGTCCGCTCCGGCGACGGGAGCCGCATCGCGGCGCTCTTCACCGTGGACGGGGTGGAGATGCCGCCGAACGAGCCGATCAGGGTCGGGCGCGACGCGATCGCCGCGGCGCAACTCCCCACGGTCATGGCCTTTACCCTGACCGGGGAGGAGACCGACGGCATGGGAGACCTGGCGTACGACCGGGGCACCTTTCAGATCACGCTGACCATGGAGGGGATGACGGAGCCCATCTCCGACAACGGAAAGTACCTGGTGCTGCTGCGCAAGCAGTCGGACGGCTCTTGGCTCATCACTCACTCGATCTGGAACTCGGACAACCCGCCGCCGGAGATGTAGGAGGGCGATGGGGGGACGTTGGGGGGCGCCGCTCGGAGCTCGGTCCGCTTCGTGACTCGCCGCCCCTGACCGCCCCAGGTGTTGGCGAACCGGGCGAAGTCGGGTCTTCGCCCAGT
Organism: Gemmatimonadales bacterium; assembly: GCA_046760725.1. Classification (GTDB taxonomy): domain Bacteria; phylum Gemmatimonadota; class Gemmatimonadetes; order Gemmatimonadales; family GWC2-71-9; genus JBHIEQ01. Next base: position 5,100 of record JBHIEQ010000125.1, on the reverse strand, counting down.
CGAAGGCGAACCTGGAGTGGGTACCGTCGCAGTGGGAGGAAGGTATCCGTGACGGGGACACGCTCCAGGCGCGCCACGGAGCGTCTCGCGTGCCGCGCCGGATCTCTCAGCGAGCCAGGAGTTCGAGAACCAGCACTAGCGCCCCGACGGCGCCGAAGACCACGCCCAGGATCTTCTGCATGAGCGGGCCGGGAATGTAACGGCCAAGCCGGCTACCGACCGTGCTGCCGATCAGCACGCCGGGAATGCTCCACGCGACCACGTTCCAGGCAGGCCGGGCCGAGAGCGCGTGGATGCCCGCGCCGACGAGAGCGGTGATCGCCAACGTGAACACGCTGGTGGCGATTGCCACTCGTGCGGGGACACGGCAGCGCATAATCAGTTGCGTCGTGGTGATCTCGGGGAGCCCGGCGCTGATGAGGCCGGTGAGCCCTCCGCCTCCAAGAGCCATCAGGACACCGGGGACCCGCCAGCAGGTGGGGTACTCGAACACCGCGCCGTCGCGGGCCCGAATCACCGTCCTCTCGTCGGGCGACTTGCGGCGCATGAGGCCCGATTCTCTCTCTCCGGGAACGCATTGCTCCGGGGACGGCAACAAGACCAAGAAGAGCGCGAGAGTCACCAGGCCCACGCCGAAAAAGGAGCCTGAGCAAGTCCGCAGCGGCGTAATGTGCCACGGCGGCTCCCACCGCTACGGAAGGGATCGCTCCGAGCAGGAGCCAGCGCGCCGTGGCGTAGTCCACGAGTCGCTGGCGCACGTACGACCGCAGCCCGTTCCCCATACCGAACACCTCGGTAAGCAAACCGGCACCCACGGCGTGAGCGGGCGCCAGCCCCACTACCAGCATGAAGAACGGGCTGAAAAAGAGTGCGCCCGACACACCGGACCCTATGGCTAGAGTGGAGAACAGCACCGCGGCGGGAAACACCCACCAGAGATCGAGCCAGGCCATTTCCACCCGTCACTCCAGAGCGAGATGCGGTGGGACTGAGTCGGGGTCCTGCACGACGTGCACCCCGACTTACAAAGCTCGCGTAGGTGCGGAGAGTTCCCGGCTCAGCGAATCCCCGCGCCCTCGACCACCGTGATGTAGCGGTCGGCGGGCAGGTCGCGGTAAACCTCCGTCTCGCCACCGGTCCAGCGGATCTCGAGCAGGTCCACGCCGTCGCTACCGGCCAGTCCCACGTGCAGTCGCGGGTCGTTGTAGGACAGATAGCTCGTGGCCCACTGATTGACGAGCACCTGACGGCGGCCGCCGGCCTCCACCGTAACGGTTGCGGCCACTGCGGAACCGGGCCCATCGCGGCCGACCAGCGTGATTCCTAGCCAGTGATTGCCGTTGCCGCCGTCGTTGCGCAGCAGCGCCGGGGTGCCCGCCAGATCGATGTGCGAGACAACGATGTCCAGATCGCCGTCATCGTCGTAGTCCCACACGGCGGCGCCGCGCCCTGAGCGCTTCACGGTGAAATAGGGGGAGATTGCTGGACCCGCATCCTGAAACCGCCCCGTCCCGTCGTTCTCCATGAGCAGGGGGAGTTGATCTATCAGCTCCTCGGCCGTGCCGTTGGCCGAGAAGATGTCGAGATCCTGGTCGTTATCGAAATCGAATAGCGCGGCGGCCCACGCTCCCTTGCCCTGAAAGGCAACCGCCACGCCGCTCTCGCGCGTGATGTCCGTGAAGACACCGCCCGCGCTCTGGCGATAGAGTGCCCCGTGTCTTAGGTCGGTCACGAACAGATCGACTAGGCCGTCGCCGTCCACGTCGCCGATCGATCCGTGCATCGAGCCGGTCGGGAGACCCTGGTCGTTCACGGCGACTCCGCTTGCGCGCCCGATCTCCGTGAACCTGCCTCCCCCGTCGTTTCGGAAGAGGAAGTTCTCCTGATGATCATTCCCCTGGAACAGATCCAGGTCGCCGTCCAGATCGAAGTCGAACACCGTGGCGCCCATGCACATCGATTCCGGATAGTGGAGACCGGCCGCCCTGGTGACGTCGGTAAACCGGCCGTCCGGCTCCTGCCGGTAGAGCGCCGACGCCTGTCCCCGGTACTCGGCCGGATGCGGCATGACGTCGGGTCCGGCCGCTGAAACCAGCTCGGGATCGAATGCGAGGAAGTTGCACACGAAGAGGTCCAGCAAGCCGTCCTCGTCGTAGTCCCAGAAGGTTGCTCCCACGCTCCACTTGGTGAATCCGTTGAGCGTCGCCGGGCCCCGCAGGCCCAGCTCGTCTGTCACGTCGGTGAACGTGCCGTCGCCGTCGTTTCGAAAGAGCACGTTGGGGCCGTAGTTGGCGAGGAACACGTCAACGTCGCCGTCCGCGTCGTAGTCCAGTGCGGCCGCACCCATGCTCCAGTGGCGGTCGTCCAGACCGGCCTCCGCCGCCACCTCCGTGAACGTCCCGTCGCCGTTGTTGCGATACAGCTCGTTGGGCGTGTCCGCGAAGATCGCTCCGTCGGGCGTGCTGATTCCGTCGAGGTAGGTGCCGTTCAAGAGGTAGAGATCGAGATCGCCGTCACCATCGTAGTCGAACACGGTGACGCCCGAGCCGCTGCTCTCGATGATGTTCTGGTACGTGGAGTCGCCGAACGTGTAGCGGAACGTGATGCCGGCCTCGTCGGTCACGTCGGTGAAGCGCACCTGTGGTCGCTCTCCGCAACCCGCAGTCAATGCGGCGACGGCGATGAGCGAGCGTCCCAACCAGGCCGACATCACCGCCACCCGCAGGACGAGCAATCCCAGCGCGGCTCCAGTCGGCCGCTGAGGTTCATTCTTGCCAGGCGGTCGATGCGCCGCGGCCCGCATTCATGGCAGGCGATCAGTCGCTCGGCGTCCCAGAGATCGAGAGTCACGACCGCGTCAGTTCGCACCGTCGCGCCCTGCAGCGTCGCTTCCAGAGCTTCTTCTGCGTGATCCAGTGTGGGCGGCTCGAACCGACCATCGCGCATGAGCGCATCGAGGGCGCCGCTTCCGGTGCGGGTAGGGATGATAGAGATGTATGTGGCCCCGAGGTCCCGCGCGTAGCCGGCGGAGCGCACTGCCCATTTGACGGCTTTCTCGCGCGGCACGAACGGTGGCCCGAGGAGCACGAATGCTCGCACCGCGATTCCGGCCTCGAGAAGAAACCGTACGGCGCGCTCGAAGTCTCTGAGCGTCATGTCCTTGTTGAGTTGTCTCAGCAGCTCCGAGTCGGCGATCTCGAGCCCCAGTGCCACCTCCAACCGTCCCGAGAGCATTCCCGCGAACTCCAACGCCTTCGAGCCCAGGAGCTTGGGATGCGACTCCACGACGACCCGCCCGAACGGTTTCAGTCGTTCCGCTATGGCGCGGTAATCCTCTCGCGGGACCGCGCGCCGGTCGAAGAAGTTGCTGGCGTTGTAGAGTTTGATGGCGGCCGCGCTCTCCGGGCTCCCGGCCGCACTTAGCGCCTCGTCCAGTTGGCGCGGCAGAGCGCCGATTGGCGTCGGCCCGTCCAAGGTGTTGCGCCACAGGTCGCAGAAGGTGCAGCTGAAGCGGCACTCCGCGCCTGCGAGAAAGACGGTGAGCACGGACTCGGTCTCTCCTTCGAGTGCGCGTTCCGGGTCCCACCGCCAACCGATCGGATGTGCGGGATCGACCTCCTCCTTGGGTCCACGGAGCGAGTGGACCCAGCGCCCGAGCGCCGCAGGACCCACCGGCTAGCTCGCCTGGTAGAGACTCAGGAAGTGGCTGCGGTACCGGGTTCGGTTGGCCGCGAGGCTCCTCTGGAACACTTCCACGGGAACCGCACCCTCTTGGAAGCGGCGCTTGGGGAAGACGGGAAGGTCCAGTCCGGTCGCCAGCTTGATCCCGCGGCTCAGCACTTCGCCCTTGAGCGCGTACAGCGCCTCATGGGATCCGTGCGTCAGCTCTCTAAACGGAATCGCCTCGGCCACGGCCACCACCGCGGGCGCCGTGAACGGGCTGAACAGGGAGAACCCGTACTGCCGCGCGGGCGCGTGTCCGCGCACGCATCCACGACTCAGGCCGCCCGTGTATGTGAGCGAGTGCTTGACCGCGTCCACGCCCCATCCCTCGTGGTACAGCATGCGGTTGTTCACCACGCTCCTGATGGTGAGCTCGGGGTTCTCCTCGATCGGATAGTCCTTGAGGTTCTCGTCCCCGCCGTCGCCGTCCACTAGGAGGCGCCACTCGGGGTAGCGCCGTCGGATCGCCGCGAGCAGCGCCAGGTTCACGGCCGCGCACTCCACGTCCAGCGGTTTGTAGTCCTCGATCACGTGGACCGCGCGAAGCGGGGAGACGTCGCTCTCGGCAACCGACATCTCCTCTCCCAGGATCTCCAGGTCGGTCCGGCGCAGGAACTCGCGGGCCTGAGCGGCGTCGCTGCCGCCCTGCTCGACCGATAGCGTGAATGCCTTGAGACGTGCCGGGCTCTCACCGCGCGCCAGGAGTTCGTGGTACGTGCACAGGAGCACGGAGCCGCTGTCCACGCCCCCCGAGAACAGCACTCCGATGGGTTCCCGTTTCGGTACGTTGTCCAGCCAGATCCGAATCTCGGCGATCAGCGCTTCCACATATGCCGCACCGATTCGGTCCGGGTCGGGCGGCAGCGTGCCGCGGGGCGGGTCGAGAAACCGCTGGTAGGTCGGGTTGGGGTCCGGGCACCCGACCAGCATGATGCGGGTCACATGGTGGGCAGGCGCCATACGCGTGTAGGTCGGGTGGAACTGGTCGTCCAGTCCCTCACGGGCGAGCGCGTCGCGGATGGCGTCGATGCGTTCGCCGACCACCAGCATCGGTCCCTCGCGCTCCTTGGCGAGGAAATAGCGTAGCGGCCGGTTGAGGCTGCGCGCCAGGTACACGCGCTGGTCCCGGCGCGCCACTAGGGCGAACGAGCCCCGTATCTCGCGCACCGCGTTCGGGTCTTCGCTCGCGATGCGCTGTCGCGCCTCATCGACCGACATGTTGAGGATTTCTTGCTGCTCATCGGCGATGAGGTTCACGATCCGGTGGACTGCCCGCTCCGGCGTGCGAACGGATGGTTCGAACTGGGTAGAGGTCATGGCGCGGCTCGCTGTTGAAGAGGCTGGTCGGTTCGCGTATTAGTGAGAAGATAAACACCC
>JBHIEQ010000124.1:0-7966 GCA_046760725.1 Gemmatimonadales bacterium | reverse complement strand
CGGCGGCCGTGCGCAGATTACGGTCAACCTGGATGAAACCGCTGTCGTCGAGCTTCACTCCCGCCTCCTCGAGGCCCAGCTTCTCCGTGTTGAGCGCTCGCCCCGCGGCCATGAGGACCTTCTCGAATTCCAGGCTCTGAGTCCTGCCCTGAGCCTCGACCTCCAGCGTGACCCTGTCGGCCGCGACCCTGGCCCCCTTGATGGTGGCTCCTGCGAGAAGCTTGATCTTCCGCTTCTTGAACGCGCGCGCGATCGCGTCCGAGCTGTCCTCGTCCTCCAAGGGGAGCACGCGCGGCAACACCTCGATCACGGTGACCTCAGAGCCGAATGCGTTGAATATGTCCGCGAACTCCATACCGACCGCGCCTGCACCGACGACGGCGAGCGACTCGGGCACCCGCTCCAGAAACAACGCCTCGTCGGAGGAGATCACGGTCGTCTTGTCGATGTCGAGACCGATCTGCGGGAGCCCCTTCGCGCGGGTTCCGGTCGCGATCACCAGCGCTTTGGCAGCCGAGTATGTCTTGTTCCCGACCCTGATCTTCCTGCCACGCTGGAGCTTGCCGGTTCCCTTGATCACCTCGACCTTGTGCTTCTTCATCAAGAACGCGACGCCCTTCGAGTTCTGCTCGCTCACCTGGCGGGACCGTCTCATCGCCACCGAGAAGTCCAGCTCGACATCCCCCACGGTAATGCCGAACTGAGCTGCGTCGTGCCTTACGAGATTGGCCAGCCACGCACTGTGGAGCAGTGCCTTGCTGGGGATACATCCGACGTTCACGCACACGCCGCCCAGCTTCTCTCTCTCGACCACCGCCGTCTCGAGGCCGAGCTGCGCTGCCCTGATGGCGCACACGTACCCCGCGGGCCCTCCGCCCACTATTATGACGTCAAAACTCTCAGCCACTGATGCCTCCCATGCCTCTCATGCCGCAGTCTCTTACCACACGATCGCCAATGGATTCTCCAGCATGTGCCGCACCGTCTCGAGAAACCGAGCACCCGTGGCGCCGTCTATCACCCGGTGATCGCAGCTCATGGTCACCCGCATCCTCCTGCGAGCCGATACAGCGCCGTCCCGCACAACAGGCTTCTCGGTGATGCTTCCCACCGCCAGGCTGCCCGCCTCCGGAGGATTGATCACCGCAGTGAATTGATCGATGCCGAACATGCCGAGATTGGACACCGTGAACGTTGCACCAGTGTACTCCTCCGGCGTGAGCCGGCGCGCTCGCGCGCGGTCAGCGAGATCGCGGCTCTCGCGGGCGATGTCGCGCAAAGACTTTACGTGGGCATCGCGTATCACCGGAGTGATCAGCCCCTCTTCCACCGCCACCGCGATGCCCATGTGCACCTCGTCGAAGTAGCGTATGTGATCCTCCTGCCACCATGCGTTGCAGGAGCGATGATGCATGAGGGCGGCTGCCACGACCTTGACGATGATATCGTTGAACGAGATGCGCTGCCCCTCTTCGAGACCGTTGAGCTCCGCGCGGGCCTCCGCGGCACGCTCCATGTCGATCTCCGCCGTGAGATAGAAGTGCGGGACCGGCCCGATGGATTGCGCCAGACGCCGCGCAATCGTCTTGCGCATCTGCGAGAGTGGGACGTCCCGGTATCCGCCCACGCCAACCCCGCCCGGCGGCGGCGCGATGGGAAGGGCAGGGGCGGCCGCCGACGCCAGCTCCACGTCTCGCTTCACAACCCGGCCGCCGGGCCCGGACCCTGCAATCAAGGCGAGATCGATACCCCGCTCCCGCGCCAGGCGCCGCGCCAGAGGAGAGGCCCTGATCTCTGCCGGGGCGGCCACCACACGTGCTGGGACGGTGGGGGCGACGCGGGTGACGGCGGCTTCGGCGGAGGCCGCAGGTGAGGTGGTGGGAGCTATGGCGGGGGCGGCGGTAGGTTGGGGCTGCGCGATTTCAGCCTGCCCGGGCGCGGCCAGCGGCTGCGCCCGGGAGACGAGGTCCTCGATGTCCTCGTCCGGCTGTGCTATGACAGCAACCAGCGCCCCCACCTCGACCGTCGCCCCCTCCGGCACGAGCACCTTGCGCAATACGCCGTCCCCCCGCGCCTGGAGCTCCATCACGGCCTTGTCGGTTTCCACCTCGGCTATGACGTCGCCGGTCATAACATCGTCTCCTTCGGCCTTGAGCCAGGACAGCACCTTACCCTCCTCCATCGTGGGGGATAGGGCTTCCATGACGACCTTGGTGGACATGACTCTGTAGCCTCGCGATCAGTCGAGGTAGGTGACCTGCCTGACGGCCGCGATCACCTGGTCGGGACTGGGCTTGGCGGCCCGCTCGAGATGCCTGTTGTATGGCATCGGTACGTCGGCGCCGGTGACGCGTAGCACCGGAGCATCGAGGAAATCGAAGGCGCCACGCTGGATCTCATCCACCACCTGAGCGCCCACCCCGGAGAAGGGCCACCCCTCCTCCACTACGACACAACGCTTCGTACGCCTGACGCTGGACAGAATCGTGTCGCGGTCGAGCGGACGTATGCTCCTCAGATCCACGACCTCGGCCGAAACACCGAAGTCCGACTGCAGTCGATCTGCCGCCTTCTGCGCCACCGCAACCGTCTTCGAGTGGCAGATCAGCGTGACGTCGGTGCCCTCGCGCTTGACGTCCGCCACCCCCAACGGAATCGTGTATTCCTCCTCGGGGACCTCGCCTTTCACGTTGTAGAGCATCTCACCCTCGAGAAACACTACAGGGTTGTTGTCGCGGATCGAGGTCTTGAGCAGGCCCTTCGCGTCGCGAGGGGTGGCCGGCGCCACGACCTTCAGCCCGGGAACGTGCGCATACCAGGACTCCAGGGCCTGCGAGTGCTGTGCGGCAAGCTGGAGCGCCGCCCCGCCGGGCCCGCGGAACACGATGGGCATCTGAACCTGCCCGCCCGACATGTAAAGCATCTTCGCGGCGGAGTTCACAACCTCGTCGATCGCGAGCAACGCGAAGTTCCAGGTCATGAACTCGATCACCGGCCTGAGACCGACCATTGCCGCACCAACCCCCACGCCGGCGAACCCGAGCTCGGCTATCGGCGTGTCCACCACGCGGCGCTCACCGAACTCCTCGAGCAAGCCGCGACTGACCTTGTACGCGCCCTGATATACCCCGACCTCCTCCCCCATGAGAAAGACGTCGGGATCACGCTCCAGCTCCTCCCTGAGCGCCTGGTTGAGGGCCTCCCGATAGGTCAGAACCGGCATTTCACTCGGAGTAAACGTCCGTGTAGAGGGCTGCCGCATCGGGATCGGGACTGGATTCCGCGAAGCTCAACGCGTCATCCACTTCCTCTCGTGCCCCCCGGTCCATCGCTTCCCACTCCTCCTCGCTCAAGAGACCCTCGTCCTCGAGCCTGGCCTTGAAGCCTCGAATGGGGTCCCGCTGCTTCTGTTCCTCCAACTCCTCCTTCGTCCGGTAATGCCCGTGTATCGGGTCCGCCATCGAGTGTCCCATGTAACGGTACGTCCGGGCCTCGATCAACGTGGGCGCCTTGTGCTCCCGCGCGCGCCGCACCGCGGCAGCGGTGGACTCGTAGATCGCAAGCACGTCCATCCCGTCAACCGGCTCCGACGCCATGTCGTAGGAGCACGAGCGACGGGCGATCTCATACACCGCCGACGCCCGCTCCAGCGCCGTCCCCATGCCGTATCGGTTGTTCTCGCAGATGAAAACGACCGGCAACTTCCATAGCGCCGCCATGTTGAGCGACTCGTGAAACGCCCCGATGTTGACCGCCGCCTCGCCGAAGAAACAGACCGATACCTGATCGGTCCCGCGGTACTTGATGGCGAACGCGGCGCCGGCCGCGAGCGGAATGTGACCACCCACGATCGCGTGACCGCCCATGAAGCGTCGCGACACGTCGAACAGGTGCATCGAGCCACCCTTGCCCTTGGAGCAGCCTGCTGCGCGGCCGAACAGCTCCGCCATGACCGAGCGGGCGCTCACGCCTCGCGCCAGGGCATGCCCGTGCTCGCGGTAGCTAGAGAACACGTAGTCGTCGTCCCGGAGCGCCGCCGTCGCGCCAACCGCCACAGCCTCCTGCCCGATATAGAGATGGCAAAAACCGCCGATTCTACCCTGTGCATAGGCCTCGCCGGAGCGCTCCTCAAAATGGCGAATCAACACCATCTGCCTGAGCAGCTCGCGGTAGAAAGCCTCGCGCTCGCGTTCGAGCGTGGGGACCGTCACAGCCTGAGCCACGAGTGTCCGGAGATCTCCCTAAACGCCCGCCGCCTGAACCTGCTCCCAGGCGTGGTAAGACGAGCGCACCAGCGGACCGGACTCCACATGGCAATAGCCCATGGAGAGCCCGATGTCCCTCAGCTGCCGGAATTCCTCCGGTGTGTAGAAACGTGCCACGGGAAGATGACCGCCCGACGGGCGGAGATACTGGCCCACAGTGAGGATATCGACGTCGCTCCCGCGAAGGTCGCGCATCGCGACCAGCAGCTCGTCCCACTCCTCCCCCAAACCGCACATGAGCCCCGACTTGGTCGCGATGTCCGGATCAAGCTCCCGCGCCCGACGCAACAGCCGGAGCGCCCTTTCGTAGCGGCCTCCCGGCCGCGCCACGCGGTAGAGCCGTGCCACCGTCTCCAGATTGTGGTTGAGGATGTCGGGCTTCGCGTCGATCACGATCCTGAGTGCGCGCTCGGAGCCCTTGAAGTCGGGAACCAGTAGCTCGACCGAGGTGCGGGGAGCGAGCGTGCGGATCTCGTTCACACAGCCAGCGAACGCCTCGGCACCCCCGTTCGGAAGATCGTCGCGATCGACGCTCGTGATGACCACGTGCTCGAGACGCATGGCGGCCACTGCCTCCGCCAGGCGCCGCGGCTCCTCGGCGTCGTACGGCCGCGGCGTTCCGTGCGCCACCGCGCAATACGGGCAGTTCCGCGTGCACACGTCACCCAAAATCATGAACGTGGCGGCTCGATGCTCCCAGCATTCGCCGATGTTGGGACAGTGGGCCTCCTCGCACACCGTGTGCAGCCGCAGGTCGCGCATGAGGCGGCGGACCTCTGCGTAATTCTCCCCGCCGGGCGCACGCACCCTGAGCCATGAGGGCTTCCTCACGGGAGATGCCGCGCCTGACGGCCCGCGACCTGCCTCGAGCTGCACTAGTTCCATGAACCCCCTAACATAGCGACCCCCTGGGGGGCACACTAGCACTCGTACCCGCTGGTTCAACCGTACGTTTGACCGCCCTGTTCCCGCCCGCCGAGCGGAGCGCAGGTCCCAGAACCGCTTGAGGTGAAACCGGAGAGCCCCTAGCTTCGTATTTACGTGCAGACCCCGATCCCCACTCTCGCGGAGGGAGACCAATGATTCGCACGCTCGTGGGCTATGCCATCCTGGCCGTGGTGGGGCTCGTGGCCATCAAGCTAGTGTTCGGCCTGCTCGGCCTCGCCTTTCAGCTACTGATAGCCCTCCTCTGGCTGGCGGCGCTAGGGTTCGTCTTCTACCTGGTCCTCAAGATCATCAGCCCGCGCACCGCCGACCGAGTGAAGAGTACGATCCGCGGCGAATCCGACTAGAGGACCATGTGCTCCCCCCGGGGAGCATGCCGCGCGACGACGGGACCCCCTCGGGGCCCCGTCTCATTTCTCCAGCTGGAACTCCGGAGGCGGAGCTTCCCCGATTTCCTTCAGTCGGAGCGTGATGGGCCCGATTATCGGGAAGCTGGACTTCAGTTGGACCACGAGCCGTCGCTCGTCGTCGCTCAGCCACAGCCGAGGATTCTGCGTATCCGCGAGTATGCCCCGCCCCTGGATTGTCGGACGGATCACGATGCTGGGGAACCGCCCCGCCGGCACATCGAGCGTGTCGCGCCGCACCACCTCGATGATCACCGGGTTCCGATCGGGGCGGAAGTAGTTCTCAAACATGTGACGGTCGCCGACCTCGAGGTCCAGCGAACGCACGAAATAGAAGAAGGCGGTGTCGTCCAGCGGGTTGGGTGACGCCGCGAGCGCCGAGTCGATCCCTTCCTGCCTGTAGAATCCCGAGTCGGGAAAGATCTCGTAATGCGTGTACCTGTCGCTCCCGCCCTCGTGGAAGTCCTGCACGAATCGACGAGACCGGAAGTCGTCCACGCCGAACCACGAATCCATCCGATCATCCAGCTTGTAGAAGGGGGGACCTCCCCTGAGCCAAAACACCACGTGCAGAGAGGGGACCCCCCGGATCGAGTCCACTCCCGCAACGTGCATCATTCCCTCACCCAGGGTGATGAACGCGAGCTTCACGTCGAACAGGAGCGTCTCTCCCACTGGGAAGCGATCGATGCGGGGGCGCGAGGGATCGGGACCCGTCTGAGCTTCCGTGGCGCCCGTCACTAGCGGTGTGAGGCAGAGGGTGAGACAGGCGGCTCGTGAAAAAGCGATCACGTGCGCTGCACCGGGGCGGCAGGCGGAGGTATGCGGAGCCGGCGTCCCGCGCGGACCAGGCTCAGTGCCAGGCTGACCGCGCTCGGCGCCGGATCGTGCGCCACGCCCGAGGGCCGCGGCGGGAGGGTGAGCACCGCGATCTGACGAGCCCTCAGCGCCGTCCGTGCCAGGAGCTCCGCGTGCGCGCACCAACCCGCCGTGGTGAGCAGCCGATCGGTGTGGTCGCGGAAAGAATTGCTAAGCGTAATCAGCCGGATCGCACATACCCCCGATACGGGGTCGGAGATACCCGGGATCGAGACACCGGGCCGCAGCAGGAACCGCGCCGTCTTACGGACGAGTCGCGCGCCGATAGGATGGTCTCGCATGGCCGACTCGCCCACCACCAGATCGGCGCCGGACTCGAACCGCCTGACGAGCTCCGGCACGACCGCGGGACTGGCGCTGAAATCGGCCGGCAGCGTTATCACACAGTCACGCCGAGGGCGATCGCTCCGGGCCAGCGCCTCCCGCAACAGATCCTCGGTGCACTGCGCTAGCCCGACGGTCCCCTCGTGCCGCACGAGCGAGAGCGGAACCGCCCCCTGATAGGCCTCCAGTGCCTCCCACGTGTCGTCCGTCGATCCGTCATCGGCGACCAGGACGTGATACTCGCGAGGGAACTCGGCGAAAACCCGTCGCAGCTTCCACAGGACCAGCCCGATCGACCGCGCATGATTGCGGGTCGTCATCGCGATGTAGATCAAGCGCCTCCCGCTCGCCGCCTCTCGACACGCCACACGGACGGCGAGGACGGCCGATCGCAGTCTGACTGTCAATACTTCCGCGCGGTGGAAAAGTTCGCGGGCCGAAATGTAACAGCGGACCGCGGTCGAGCTCAGCCGGCGGCTTGCGCCAGCGCGCTCTTCAATTGCGCGAGGGTGAACGGCTTGTGCAGGCAAGGGCGGCCGGTGGACTCCAGAAAAGCGAGCGCGTCCCCGCGCACCGTGTCACCGGTCGCGAACACCACGCGAGCCGCAGCGTCGGGTTGCTGCCGCAGGAGCTCCTCGTAGAACTCCTTGCCGCCCAATGCGGGCATCCGGAGATCGCTGATGATGACGTCGAAGCTCTCCGCAACGCTCTTCTCCAAGGCGTCTCTGCCCTCGGCGGCCACCGTGACCGTGTGTCCCCAGGCCTCCAGCGTCGCCACCATGAATGGCGGATATGAGGCTCGTCGTCGACGACGAGCACCTTCAGCGCGCGGGTCGGGGCCGGCGCCGCGGCTCGGTCCCGAGCGGTGGGCGCCGCGGCGCCGGGCAGTTCCACCTTGAACGCTGCGCCACCGCCCTCCTTCGCGGCGTAGCTGATTCGCCCCCCATGCTCGGTCACGATTCCGTAGCAGATCGAGAGACCCAGCCCCGTGCCCTCTCCCTCCTCCTTTGTGGTGAAGAACGGCTCGAAGACACGCTCGGCGACGCCCGGATCGATCCCGGGACCGTCATCCTCGACCGTCACCGAGACGCCATCGAGCCACTTGACCGCCCGAACCGTGACTTTCCCGGGCCTGCCGGTGCCGGC
>JBHIEQ010000123.1:0-7997 GCA_046760725.1 Gemmatimonadales bacterium | reverse complement strand
GATCGCGAGCGACGATTTCCGGGACCAGGAGGCGGCCGGCAGGCTGCTGGCCCCATACCACGGACTGCTCGTGCCGGGAGGTTTCGGCGAACGCGGTGTAGAAGGCATGGTGGAGGCGGTGCGCTGGGCGCGGGAGAACGAGCTCCCGTTCTTCGGCATCTGCCTGGGACTCCAAACGGCCATCATCGAGTTCGGGAGGAACGTCTGTCAGCTGCCGGAGACGAATTCCAGCGAATTCGCGGTGGATTGCGAGAATCCCGTGATCGATCTCATGGAATCGCAGCGTGACGTGCAGGATCTTGGTGGGACGATGCGGCTCGGCGCATACCCGTGCCGCTTGGCGCCCGGGTCACGCGCCGCACAGATCTACGGCTCGGCGGAGATCAGCGAGCGGCACCGGCACAGGTACGAGGTGAACAACGCCTACCGTGGTATCTTGCAAGAGTACGGGCTGCGCTGCTCCGGGCTCTCGCCCGACGGCTCGCTGGTCGAGTTGATCGAGCTGCCGGAGCATCCATGGTTCATCGGGTGCCAGTTCCATCCAGAGCTCAAGTCGCGCCCGATGCATCCTCATCCGCTGTTCGCGAGCTTCGTCGGTGCGGCGCTCAGGCGCAAGCGAAGCATCGCGCCGCGTGAAGAGCTCGCGGAGACTCGCGCGTGAGATGACGTGGACGTGGTCGCCGGCGCCGGTGCTCGTCGCTGGGCCCTGCGTCCTGGAGGGTGACGACGTCGATCTCCGAGTCGCCGTTCATTTGGCCGAGCTTGCCGCGAAGCTCGGCCTTCGCGTCCTGTACAAGGCGAGCTTCGACAAGGCGAATCGGAGCAGGGCCGGGGCGCCCCGTGGGCCCGGGCTGGAGGAGGGATTGCGAATGCTGGAGCGGGTGAGATCGGAGTCAGGTCTGCCACTGCTCACGGACGTGCACCTGCCGTCTCAGGCCGGTGCCGCGGCGGGTGTCGTGGATGCCCTTCAGGTGCCCGCTTTTCTGTGCCGGCAGACCGACGTGCTGGAGGCGGTGGGGGCGACGGGGTTGGCGGCTAACATCAAGAAAGGTCAGTGGATGTCGGCTGCGGGGATGGTGGGAGCCGTGGCGAAGGTGCGCGCGGCGGGTGGCGCGGAGGTCGCCGTCACTGAGAGAGGAACGTTTTTCGGCTATGGCGACCTAGTGGTGGACATGCGCAATTTCGAGCGGCTCGGTGCGGCGACCAGTGCCGCCGTTCTGTTTGACGCGACTCACGCCGTCCAGCAGCCGGGCGCCGGTCCGGGTGGTGCGACTGGCGGGGTGCGGGAGCATGTTCCCGCGCTTCTCACAGCCGCGGCCGCGGCGGGTGCCGACGGCTTCTTTGTCGAGACGCATCCCGCTCCCGACGCGGCCCCTAGCGACGGTGCCACCATGTGGCCGCTGTCGAGTCTCGAGTCGCTGCTGGAGCGCGCGCTCGAAGTGTGGCACGCCGCTCGGGGCAGGGAGACGGTGCGGTCTCGAGGTGCGCCGTGATTGATCCCGTCCGGCGGGCCGTGCGCCGCAGGGCGCTCGCCCTCCTGGTGTTGGGTTCAACCGGTCTCCCGGCGCTTGGGGGTTGCGGGAAGGCGGCTGAGCCTCCCACGGAGCTCGCGGCGCCGGATTCGGTGGACCAGGTGCTGTTCGGGGTGCGCCACCAGCTCACCGAGAACGGTGTGCTCAGGGGCTATCTCGAGGCCGATACGGTGTTCGTTTACGAGGGAGTGACCGCCGATCTCTTTGGCGTCAAGGTGGACTTCATGTCTGCCCGGGGGTCGGTGTCGTCCACCGTGACGTCGCTCACCGGCAAGTACGACTTCCGGAGCGGCGACATGGAGGCACACGGGAACGTGGTGGCGACGACACCTGACGGCAGGAGACTTACCACGTCCGTTCTGAAATACGACGGCCGGCGGCACGAGATCTCGGGACCCGAGGCGTTCCACTTCACGGGTCCGGACGGGGAGCTTGAAGGGGACGGTTTCGTTGCGGATCCGGAGTTCCGCAATGTCGTGACCGAGCGGCCCCGCAAGGGAACCGTACGCGACGTGAGGGAGGGGCGTCGGTGAGCTGGAGAACTCTGCGAGTCGGGGCGGCGTGCCTGCTCTCGTTCCTTCCTGTAGCGAGAGCTCTGGGGCAAGGGACTATCGGCTCGTGCGAGCCGGTGCTGGACAGCGCCGGCACCGGCCGGAGAATCGTGAGGGGACCCGGCCGAATCCACTTCTACGGGAGCGGCGGCGTGCTGTTCCACTGCGAGGGACAGGCCACTGTGGTGAGCGCGGACAGCGGGGCCTGGTACACCGATCTCGATCGACTCGATTTCGTGGGTAACGTGGTGTTCGAAGACGACACGGTTACGCTCACCGCGCGGCGGGCGCGGTATTACCCGGACCTCGAGACCATCGAGGCGTCTGACGAGGTCAGATTGGTCAATCGGGAGACCGGGTCGGAGCTAGCGGGCCCGAATCTCGTCTATCGTCGTGCCGTGGAGGGAGTGCGCGACACGAGCGAGCTGGTCGCGACGGGGCACCCGCGCATAGAATATCGCTCGGCGGAGGACACGTCGGCTTCTCCGTACGTCATCCTGCCGCAGCACGTGGTTCTCAGGGGCGAGCGGCTGGCATGGGCGGGCGGTGGGGTCACGGTTGAGCGCGAGGACTTCGTTGCTCACGGTGACAGCGCGACCCTCGACTTCGAGAAGGGAGAGGGGTTGCTCATAGGCAATGCGGTGGCGGAGGCGACTGATACGATGGGATACCGGATCAGCGGATTGCGGCTCGCCTACCGGCTCACTGATGAGCGACTCACCTGGGTTCAGTCGCAGGGGCGGGCCGAGGCCACGAGCGCGGAGTGGAGGGTGGTCGGGGACACGATCGAGTTCGATGTGGCGAACGACCTCATCCAGTCCGGCAGGGTGTGGGGCGACTCCTCGCGTGCGACGGCCAAGTCACGCTATTACTCGGTGGCTGCGGATTCCCTCGCGCTGGATGCTCCGGATCAGCGACTCGAGGAGGTCCGTGGCTTCTTCAACGCCTACGCCACGCGGCGGGATTCCACCGTGGACGTGAATGACTGGATGGGGGGCGACACCGTGGTCGCCCGATTCGGACCCGGCGAGGGGGACGTGCGCGCACTGGAGCTGTTGGAGGCACGGGGGAACGCCCTTGCGTACTACCACATCTTCGAGGAGGACAATCGGAGCGGGCTGCCCGCGATCAACTACTCGAGAGGGGCACGGATAGTGGCGCTATTCAAGGACGACGAGCTGGACCGCGTCGACGTAGTCGGTGCGGCGGACGGAGTCTATCTGGAGCCGAAGGTGCGACGTCCGTGATGAGGGAAGAACTGCGCGACGTCCTCGAGGGCAGGGATCCTTCCATTCCCCTCGCGGTGGGCGCTCTGTTGAGGAGCGCCGACCACAAGGGAACGGTCGCTTTCGCGGATCTGGCGGTGGCGTACCGGGCGGATTACCTGGAGCTGAGACGCCGCGAATGGGGCGAGTTCATCGGGCAGCGCGGGGTGTTGTCGATGGACGAGGTGAGGCGTTTCTTGAGATCCTCGGTGCTGCCGCGGCTGGCCAGCGCGGGCGTGATCGCGCCGCTGGGCGAGGCGACGGAGACACTCGAGAGCGTGCGCCTGAGTGCGGAGGTGTGGGCCGATCTCTCAGCACAGGTAGACAGCGCGCACGAGTGGCTGATGGAGATCGCGCTCGAGGCGGTGCGCGAGGCGGAGAGCGCCGGCATCGCCGCGGAGACCGTGGGCACCATGCTCGCCGGCCGGCACCTGACCAAGATCTACCGGCGGCGCCGGGTGGTTGACGATGTGCATATCGAGCTGAGACAGGGCGAGATCGTCGGCCTGTTGGGTCCAAACGGGGCGGGGAAGACGACAACTTTCTACATGATCGTAGGCCTCGTGAGGCCCGACGGGGGCCGGATCTTCATCGACGACGAGGACATCTCCGGACTCCCCATGTTCCAGCGTGCCCGTAGGGGAATCGGCTATTTGGCACAGGAACCCTCGGTTTTCCGGAAGCTGACGGTGGAACAGAACCTGGTCGCGATCCTCGAGACAATGAATCTTCGGCCTGAGGACCAGCAGCGTCGGCTGGAGATGTTGCTCGATGAGCTGTCGATCAAGCATCTTCGGAATGTGAAAGCGTACAAGCTCTCGGGCGGGGAGCGTCGCAGACTGGAGATCACGCGCGCACTCGTCACCGAGCCGCGTTTCATGTTGCTCGACGAGCCGTTCGCGGGGGTAGATCCGATTGCGGTGAATGACATTCAGACGATCGTGGCGGGACTGAGGCGACGCGGCATCGGCGTCTTGATAACGGATCACAATGTGGAGCAGACGCTCGACATTGTGGATCGAGCTTACATCATGTTCGAGGGTCGAGTGCAGGTGTCAGGGACGGTGCGCGAGCTCGTATTCGACGATCGCGTCGCCGACGCTTACCTGGGGCCGACGCTCACGGCGCGGCTGCGGGAGCGGCTGGGGACCGCGGCATGAAGACCTCGCTTCAGCAGACGACATCGCTGAAACAAGAGCTGCGGATGAATCCCCGCCTGTACCAAGCGATGGACCTGTTGTACATGCCGTTGCTCGACCTGCAGCAGCACCTGAAGCAGGAACTGGAAGTCAATCCGTTCCTCGAGTTTTCGGAAAGTGAGGAGCTGGAGCAGGAAGTGGCGGATGAGCGCGAGCCGGAGGCGGAGAAGGCGGAAGAGGACGAGACGGATTGGGAAAACATACTGCTGGACGGTTTTTCCGTGGGAGGGCGCCGCGCGGAGTTCGAGGACCGCGAGCTGCACCAGCCGGTAGCGGTCGAGATGCCGGATCTGGCCGATCATCTGTGGGAGCAGCTGTTCATGCTGGTTCTGTCGAGGCGCCAGCTATTTCTTGCCGAGGAGTTCGTGGGGAACATCGGCGAGGACGGCTATCTCCAGGCGTCGCTGGAGGACATACAGCGTGGAGCGAACGAGCGTCGCATCGACGAGGCTGGGGAGCAACCCGAAGGAGAGCTCGCGCAGCCCTTCACCGCGGAGGAATGTGAAGAACTGCTGGACATCATACAAAAGCTGGATCCTCCCGGAATCGCCGCTCGCGACCTTCGGGAATGCCTCTTGATACAGCTGGCGAGCGCCGGTGAACGGCACTCGCTCACGTATTGGCTGGTCGATGAAGCGTTCGAGGACTTGATCAACCACCGCTGGGGTGATCTGGCCCGTCGATACGGCGTGGATCCGAAGGAAGTCCAGGCGGCGGCGGACGAACTCTCGAAGTTGGATCCCAAACCCGGGCTCCGCTTCTTGAGCACAGAACAGGAGTACGTGATTCCCGACCTGGTTGTGGAAAAGGTGGATGGGGACTACCGCGTCTATCTGAATGACGCGGGAACACCGCGGCTCAGGATCAGCAAGATCTACCGAGAGATCGCCGGCGACAAGAAGAAGTTCGTGGGCGAGAACCGAGAGTTCATCACGGACAAGCTCAATAGCGCCCAGTGGCTCATCCAGGCAATCGAACAACGACGCCAGACGATGCTCAGGGTCATGCACTTCATCGTGGATCGACAGCGCGACTTCTTCGAGAGAGGAGTGGAACATCTGAAGCCGCTCACTCTCCGCGAGGTCGCGGAAGTTGTGAACATGCACGAGTCCACGATCAGCAGAGTCACGAGCCAGAAATATGTTCAGACGCCGCGCGGAGTTTACCCTCTGCGATTCTTCTTCTCCAGCGGGCTGGGCACGACTCGAGGAGAAGATGCCAGCTCCCGCGCCGTGAAGGCATTGATGCGCAAGCTGGTGCAAGAGGAAGATCCCGCGGCGCCTCTCACCGACGCGGCGATCGTGAAGGCTTTGGAAGAACAAGGCATCCGCATCGCCCGCCGCACCGTAGCCAAGTACCGAGACCAGCTCGGCATCCTACCCGCGCGAATGCGCAGACGAGTATGAGCCTCGCGCGCCGGGGCACCGCCGCCGAAGTGAGTGTGCTCGTACCAGCCAAGGACGAGGCGGAAAACCTCCCCGAGTTCGTCGAGCAGTGTGCCGAAGCTTTGGCGGGCGTACCGTACCCGTGCGAGGTGGTGGTGGTCAACGACGGCAGCGAAGACGATTCGGCGCAAATCCTGAAACGGCTCGCCGCCCGGCACGAGTTTCTCAGGGTGGTCACGCATCGCTCCCGGCGCGGGATCGCCGACGCGCTGCGATCCGCGGCGGAAGCCGCGAGCGGACGCATATTCGTATTCTATCCCGCCGATCTCCAGTTTCTGCCGAAGGAGATCCCGACCCTGATTACGCCCATCCGAGAAGGAGAGGCCGACATCGTCAC
Organism: Gemmatimonadales bacterium; assembly: GCA_046760725.1. GTDB lineage: Bacteria > Gemmatimonadota > Gemmatimonadetes > Gemmatimonadales > GWC2-71-9 > JBHIEQ01. The sequence continues at coordinate 1,668 of JBHIEQ010000123.1, read as the reverse complement.
AGGTACCAAGCAAGGCGAGTACGACAAAGCCTTCGTCTCGACCGTGTATAACCGACTGTGCCGTTGGCTCTTCGGTATCCGCGTCACCGATCTCAACGCGGTCAAGGCCTACCGTCGCGAAGTCGTCGAGGTAGTGCCGGCTCGACCCGACTGGCACCGCTTCATGGTGGTGATTGCCGCCGCCGACGGGTTTCGCGTGAGTGAGCGCCCCGTCAATGTCCTGCCGCGCCGCGCGGGGAGGTCCAAGTTCGGACTCGGGCGCATACCCGTGGGAGTACTTGACCTGGTGTCCGTTTGGTTCCAACTCAAGTTCGGCCGCAAGCCGCTGCTGTTCTTCGGCATGTCGGGAGCCCTGCTCTTTGCCCTGGGCTTCATCGTTGGCGTGGTGGCACTGGTGCTGCGCTTCGGATACGGGATGGGATTCCGCCCACTGCTGGATCTCGTGATGGTGCTCGTGATCTCGGGAATCGCACTATTCGGGTTCGGGTTCGTCGGCGAGCTCCTGGCGGGCGCGAGGGAGGAGCTGCGAGCGCTCGGGCGATCTCTCGATCGGCTCTCCTCCGAGTCCAAGCGTCGGGAACCGTAACCCCACTGCGACGCGATATCGCGGGAGAGTCGGAGCGCCTTTGAGAATCCTCCTGGTCGCTCACAGCTTCCCACGCAACCCGACCGACATGGCGGGGTCATTTCTGCTGGCCCTGGCCAAAGGAGTGCAGAGCCAGGGACACGATGTCACCGCGGTCGTGCCCCACGCGGCAGGCCTGGCATCGCAGGAGACACTCGATGGAGTGAGGGTCCGGCGGTACAGGTACGCCGCGGACGCGTCGGAAACGCTCGCCTACCACGGCACGATGCACGAACAGGTTCTCGCTTCGTGGCGTGCACGATTCCGGATGATCAAATTCATTCGGGCATCCCGCCGCGAGACGCTCCGCGCTGTGGCAGAGCTCGCACCCGACGTCATCCACGTTCACTGGTGGTTCCCGGGTGGCTTCGCCGTCTGGCCCCTAGCGGGTCGCGTGCCGCCGGTCGTTCTCACTTCTCACGGTACTGACCTGTTTCTGCTAGACCGCTTCGCTCCCGCCCGGCCGGTGGCAAAGCGCGTGTTCCGATTCGCGGATGAGGTGACTGTGATCTCCACTCCCCTCGTCAATAGGGTGCAGGCCATGGGAGTGCCACACGAGCGCATCACCGTCATCCCGATGCCCGTGCTGCCGTCGGTCTTCGATACCGCGGGAGCAGAGCCGCGCGATCCCTCGCTTCTCCTATTCGTGGGACGTCTGATCGAGCGCAAGGGCTGCGCTTACGCCCTGGAGGCGCTTCGCGCGCTCCGGAATGCCGGCAGAGACGTGCGCCTCACCGTGATAGGTGACGGTCCCGAGCTGGACTCCCTCAGGCGGCGCGCTGCGGACCTGGACGTCGCCGGCCAAGTGGCGTTTACAGGGGCGCTTGCGCCCGGGCAGGTCGCACAATGGAACCGGCGAGCCTCAGTACTCCTGATGCCGGCGGTTACCGACTGGAAGGGAGAGCAGGAGGGATTCGGGATGGTACTGGTCGAAGCGATGCTCAGCGACCTCTCGATAGTGGCTTCACGTAGCGGGGGCATTCCCGACTTGATCGACCACGAGCGCACCGGACTCCTCGTCCCCGAGCGGGATCCAGAGGCGC
>JBHIEQ010000122.1:0-8055 GCA_046760725.1 Gemmatimonadales bacterium | reverse complement strand
CCGGCCTGGGTGACAAAGATGACCTTCTGCTTCGGGAGCCTGTCGGCTACTGCACCGGCGTAAAGCGAGAACAGGAGCACCGGCAGTGATCCCACACCCTGCACGAAGCCTACCCAGAAGGCCGAATCAGTGAGCTCGAGCACCAGCCATGCCTGGGCGACTCGCTGCATCCAGATACCGACCAGGGAGACGACCAAGCCGCCGTACAACAGCCGACAGTTACGGTGGCGCAGCGCTGGGAAGGCTGATAGGCCGATCATTGCGCGAACACTCGTCAACGCACAGGGTTCCTACAACCGCCGACACTCATGCGCTACACGACTTACTCCAAGTACTTGAGTGGGCTACTCGACGCCATAAACGTCGAGGAGCTCCTGAACCAAATCAGCGACTTCCTGCTGCAATCGGGCTTCGCCGGCGGGCCGTTCTACCATCCGATCTGGGGAGAGTTCGGAGACGACCGGGACGCGCACTCACTCGATGCACTGAAGCAGGCCGTCATGCAGGCGCTTGTGGAGTCAGGCCAGCTCACTCCTGAGATGCTCAGTGCGCTGAGGGGTGATTCAACGGGTGATCCGGAGCGCGACCAGCGGGTCCAGAGCGAGCTGGCAGACCTCATCGACCGGATCATCCAGCGGCTGATCGAGCACGGTTACCTCACCGTCAACGAGGCGCCGCAGGTGCCCGAGGGTCACGAGCAGGTGTTCGGGCCGGGAGGTCAGGCGCATACCGCCGCGCGACAGGTGGCCTTCAACTTGACCGAAAAGGCGCTCGATTTCTTGGGCTACCGCGCGCTGAAGGACCTCCTGGGGAGCGTGGGGAAATCGAGCTTCGGTGCCCACGAGACGGAGCACTTGGCGACCGGCGTAGAGGTTGAGGCGGCCTCCAAGCAGTACGAGTTCGGCGACACTCTGAACCTGGACGTAGCGGAGACGCTCAAGTCGGCCCTCGTGCGGGGACGGCGGCGAGACGGCACGACGGCACAACTGCGGGAAGACACCTTCCCCGAGCTGGACTATCCTGACCTCATGGTGCACCAGGCCGAATACAGGTCGAGTGCCGCCACAGTACTCATGCTCGACTGCTCGCACTCGATGATTCTGTACGGCGAGGACCGTTTTACACCGGCAAAGAAGGTCGCGCTGGCGCTCACTCATCTCATCCGCACGCAGTTCCCCGGCGACACGATCCGAGTGGTGCTGTTCCACGACTCGGCAGAGGAGATCCCGCTGGCGCAGCTCGCCATGGCCCAGGTGGGGCCGTATCACACCAATACGGCCGAGGGGCTGCGGCTCTCCAGGCGCATCCTCTTGGGGCAAAAGAAGGACATGCGCCAGATCATCATGATCACCGACGGCAAGCCCTCGGCGCTCACGCTTCCCGACGGCCGGATCTACGTGAACTCGATGGGGCTCGATCCCAAGATCCTGAAGGAGACGTATCGCGAGGTGGCGGTGTGTCGGCGTTCCGGCATCATGATCAACACGTTCATGCTGGCGCGAGAGCGAATGCTGGTCGAATTCGTTAAGGAGGTGTGCGCCATCTCGCGCGGCAAGGCCTATTTCACAAACACGATGACCCTCGGCCAGTATATCCTGATGGATTTCATGCGTAGGAAGACGAGGAAGGTAGGCTAGCGAGACCGGAGAGGCCTCCTCGCCTCATCCCGGAGCCCGCTTGACCTCCCCCACCAACTTGTCCGCCAACCTCGTGGGCTCCGGCAGCCGATATCGGACGGCACAACGCAAGACGATTCTCTCCGCCGTTCGCAGGTCGATCCTGTGGCCGACACTCACATACACGGGCCTGACGCCGTCCCTGGTCCGTAACACGGACCCGACAACCTTCTCACCGTCGCGAACAGCGGCACGCGATCCGCGCCCGGCACCCACCGGCTCATGCGTGCCCACGAGGCGGCTCTTCGCACACCCAATCGTCGGTCTGTCACAGACTACCCCTACGTGACATGCCAGTCCGAATCGGCGGGGGTGGGCGAAGCCATGGGCATCACATATTATGGCGTCGGGCTCAAGGCGGAGCTTCCGCAGCGCCGCGAGAATGGCCGGCGCCTCGCGGAAGGAGAGCAACCCGGGAACGTACGGAAAGGTGACGCGACGCTTGGCGATGCGCTGTTCGAGCACGTTCTCCCGCCGCGCATCCCAGACTACGGCGGCACCGATCACATAGCGGCCGTCGCGGGAAAAAGCCGCATCGACTCCGACCACGAGTTCGATGGGGCATAGCGGCCGCGTGCGGCTCACCGTCGGCGCGAGTTTCTCCTGAATCGCCGTCGCCTGCCGCGGAGTAACCGCCCAACGGTGGGGCGGTCGGGGGACGTTCATGGGCTCCGCGCCACCGTTCACCGACTGCCTGCTAGCGCGTTTTCATCCTCCAGAAGATTATGCCTCCCGCCTGCTTCCCCACATCCACCGAGGCAACTCTTCCCAAGGCAGCCAGATCAATCACGTCCACGGCACCCGGCTCACCACCAACACCCTCGGCGCTCACGAAGGCATAGCGGCCGTCGGGGGATATGGTAACTCCGTGCGTAACCCGACGGGTGCTGGGAATCAATGCCACTCGCTCACCTCCGGATCGATCCCACACGCTCACGTCACCGCTTCCCTTCTGAGTCACGATAAGCAGCCGCCCGTTCGGCGTCACCTCGGCGTTGTAAGGCGCCCTCGGAGACCGCCAACGGCGCCCAATGCGCCACGCGGCCACGTCCACCTCCAAGATCTCATCGCGCTTGTTGCACGGCACATAAACGAAGCGCCCGTCCGGTGCCGGCGCAGCCCACGTGGGGGAGCAGGCTACCTCGCCCGGCGACGAAACGTGGAGCCGTCGCGACCCTTTTATCCCAACCGCATCGATCTCGACTAGCTGGTCGTCCATCATGCAGCCCGAGTAGTGTCGCGTGCCATCAGGACTGAGGCGGGAGCCGTGGGGCATCGTGCAGGTTTCGATCCTGTCGATCTCCGTCATCGTAGCGAGATCGACCACCGACACCGTGGAAGGAGTGTGGTCTCCGTGGAAGTTGGCGTTTACGACGAGCGCGATGCCGCCGGGCGCCACAACGAGCGTCGCGGGAAAGAGACCGAGCTCCACCCGGCCCTCGAGCGTGTCCACGCCCGCCCGGTACTTGAGCAGGGAACCGAAGGGAAACCCGTGACCAAGTGTGAGATACCAGTGCGTTCCACTGGGACCCACGTTGATCCCGTGGGGGCCCTCCATCTCCGCCGGCCAGAAACCTACTGCGATGACCTTCTCGACCCAGAGTCCCTCACCGGGGATGAACCTGAGAAGGGATACCTCGTCGGCTGACTCGGACGCGACGTAGATGTAGTAGGACCGATCCTCCTGCGCGGCCACAGGAGCGGCTGTGGCAGCTGCGAACAGCGCCGCCGCCACGAGCGATCCTGCAGGTGCGCAGGTGCCTGCGCGTCTCCACACGCGAAGGACTTCTTGCGCCCGAGTCTCTGCTACCACACAGCCCCCGGGACCTACGGCGTGAGGGCGGGCCTTCTCAACATCACCGACCAGAGTCCGCTGTTGTGCTCGGCGATGAAGATGTGGCCCTTGTGCGGCTGCGGACCCCACGTGAACGGCGCGTTGGGCCGATAGCCCTCCGGATCGTACGCCATGAAACGCCCCATCTCGCGTCCCTGGTAAGTCAGATTGCCCTTGAGCTCGCCCGAGATGTCAACGACCCGCAAGCCCCCGTTGTAGAACGCGGCGTACAGGACGTCTCCCTCGATCCAGAAGTTGTGCGATCCCGCCTCGGGAACCTCATATCGGGCAACCTCCTCGGGGTTCAGCGGGTCCGTGAAGTCAACGAAGTGGATGTACCCCGCCATGGCCTCGGGCGTTCTGGGAATCGGCCTGCCGTTCAGCCGCGGTCCGTCCGGATCGCGCCCGATCTCGTCTCCCATGAGAACGTAGAAACGCCCCGTGGGACTCCGGTACGGGAATGCCGCGTGCGTTGCGCCGCCGAAGTCGGCATACTGCGCGATCTTGACGGGATCGGAGGGTGACCCGCCCGCGATCCCGTTGCCCACATCGACCAGCACGACGCCATCGCCCCAGTTGGACGAGTACGCGATTCCGTCCACCACCCAGACATCGTGAAGCGCATGTCCCGGAGTGTCCAGCTCGAACACCCCGACGCGCCGCGGATTCATAGGATCCTCGATGTTGATGATGTCGTACTTGCGGCCGTTGTTCACCGCGTAAACGTGATTCCGGTACACGAACACGTTGTGTACACCTCCGGTGAGACCATCATCGAACGTCGAGAGGATCCTCACGTCGCGCGGATTCGCGCAGTCCAGAATCACAATCCCATTGCGCCGGTTCGACGCTCCCTCCCGCGTAATGACGCACACTGTGCCGTCCTCCGACACCTTTACGTCGTTCACCGTGCGCGCATCTACTACGACGCTGTCTATCAGCTCGGGTGCACCGGGGCTGGTCACATCCCAGAAGTAGGCGGCGCCCCGCGCGCCCCACGTGCCCGTCACCGCATAGTCTCGCCCATCCATACCCTCCCACACCCACAGATCCGAGGTGGGCACGTCCCGCACGCGGCCCTGCCCCACGAAGTCGATCTCGGCACTCACGTGCCTCGGCGTGATCACGATGCTGCGTCGCGACACGCGGCCCGGCGCGATCGCCATCACCGTGTGAGTGCCCGCCTTGTACGCAACGAAGCGACCCTGCTGGTCGATCTCCGAGGCCGGAAACTGCGCGACCACAGAGTCCTCGGGATCCGACACCACGGCGTACGTGATCGGCGCATCTTCGACTCTGCGCCCTCGCCCGTCCAGCGCCACAGCCGATACGTGGATCACATCGCCCGTGCGCGCCGAGTCCGCGCCCGTCTCGAGAATCACCTCACGAATCGGGTTGGTGACGACGCGGTACGTGTGTCCCTCCATCACTCCGCCTGCCTCCGCTCTCAACGTTACAGACCCCTCTCGATGCGCGACCATCAGCCCCGATCGATCCACGGTCGCGACGTCGGAGTCGGACGTGGACCAGCTGACCGGCACCTCGGGTCGCTGCATTCCGGCGGCGTCGATCACCTTGGCGTAGTGCCTCACACCCGCCCCGACGAAGAACCGTTCGCCGGCGGGAGTGATGTCGATCCCTGTTATAGCGGGAAACGCCACCCTGACGGGCACCTCGTAGCGAAGCGTACCGCGGGCCCCACGGACGAACACGAACACCGTGTACTCGCCGCCTCTGAGCGCCTGAACCCTACCGTCCCGTGTGACGGCGATGTTGCGTCCGCGAGCGAAGAAGAAGACCTGAGCCTCGATCTCTCTCCCCGCGGAGTCGTACACGGTGGCGTCTAGCTGCACGGTGTCACCCACCTCGAGATTCAGCGAGGACGGACTCACCTCGACGCGACTCGGAGACGGCTGCTCTTGTGCGACTACACTGCCCGTGGCGACCAACAGCACTGCCCCCACCAGCGCCGTCACGCTCCAAAACGTTCTCATGGCGACCCCCTGGCCGGCGGCGAGCCGCCGGTGGCCTGGTGTTTGGAAGGCTAGCAAAATATTCGGATTCGGCCGGGGCACTAGAGGGCGGGAGCAGGCAGTGCGCTGCGCGCAGCGGCCGCGATGACCACGCAGGACACCGCAGGCAGTGCGCTCGACTTGCCAGCCTGCCCCATCTATCTTCCGAAGCCCCAATCGGTTGGACGGCAGAAACCAGGCGTACGAGAGTGTTCGAGAACATCTTCGAGACGGTCAACTCGGCCTTCGCACAGGCGCTGTACGAGGACTATCTAAGGGATCCAGATTCGGTGCCCCGCGAATGGCGCCAGCTATTCGAACGGGGCGCGACGGGAGCGGAGCCTCCAACTACGGCACCACGGCACGACGGCACCGCGGCGGAGCGGGAGGTACGGCACACTGCGACTCCGACCGAAGGCCCCGCCCAAGTCGCCCCCGTCGCTCCCCCCGCCCCCGCCGCCCCCGCCGCTCACCCCTCGCCCGCCCCAGCGGTCGTCTACTCGTCCGAGCCCATAACCGGTCCGGCGCTCAGGCTCCTCCAAAACATGGAGGCCTCGCTCGCGCTTCCCACCGCCACCTCGTTCCGAGATGTGGATGTGTCGCTCCTGTGGCGCATCCGGGCTCAGATGAACCGCGAGCTGAAGGGCCGCGGCCTGAAACTGTCGTTCACGCATTTCATCGGGTGGGCGATCGTCCAGGCAGCGCAACGTTATCCCACCCTGACACACGCCGTGGCGATCGAGGATGGCGTACCTCACCGCGTCGATCCCGGGGCCGTGCACCTCGGCCTAGCGGTCGATGTCGAGGGTCCGGGCGGGCGGCGCAAACTGCTGGTGCCGGCGATCAAGAACGCCAACTCTCTCTCTTTCGCGGAATTCCATCGCGAGTACGAGCGGTTGGTTGCCGGGGCCAGGGAGGGCAAGCTCCTACCGGACGCCTACGCGGGTGCCACCATCACACTGACCAATCCGGGTACGCTCGGCACGGTGGCGTCCGTTCCTCGCCTCATGGCCGGACAGGGATCGATCATAGCCACGGGGGCGATCCGGGAGATCGGCGGTCAGCGGATCATGACGATCACGAGCACCTACGATCACCGGATCATTCAGGGCGCAGAATCGGGCGTGTTCCTCCGAGCGATCGACGCCCTACTCCAGGGCGAAGAGGGCTTCTATAGCGAGATCGCGGAAGAGATGGGTGTCGGGGAGGTGCTCACGGCAGAACGGCGTGACGGCACGACGGCACGATGGCATGCGGTCCCTGCCGCCCCTGCCGTGGCGGGGCCGGAGGAGTGGGGCGGCGAGTTCCTCTACCACGTCGCGGCCGCGATGTCGATCGTCAGGCACCACCGCGCGCACGGATATCTCGCGGCTCACCTAGATCCGCTCGGCACGCCTCCCAAGGGCGATCCGGCGCTCGAACCCGAGAACGTGGACCTCACGCCGGAGATCATGCGCAGGATACCGGCCCGGGTGCTCCGGACGTACGTGGGCGGTGAGACGATGGAAGACGTCCTGCCGCGCCTCAGGGAGACCTACTGCGGCTCCATCGCCTACGAGATCGAGCATATCGCTTCCCACGAGGAGCGCGTGTGGCTGCGGCGGGTGATCGAATCCGGGGAACACCGCCACCCGCTGGCCGACGGTGAGAAGCGCCGCCTCTTGTCGGAGCTGATCCGGGTGGACGCGCTGGAGACCTTCCTGCACAAGAACTACCTGGGCCACAAGCGGTTCGGCATCGAGGGGCTCGACATGCTCGTGCCGATGCTGCACCACGCGATCGATCTCGCGGCGGAGCAGGGAGCCAGCGAGGCGGTCATTGGAATGGCACACCGCGGACGGCTCAACGTGCTCGCGCACATCCTCGGGGTGCCGTACGAGACGTTGCTCGCCGAGTTCGAGGGCGGTCGGCAGGTGGAGGAGACCCTTGCGCCGGTCGGGGGCACCGGCGACGTGAAGTACCATCACGGGCGGACGGAAGTGTCCGAGACGTGGCGTGGCGAGAAGGTCAGGTTGACGCTCATGCCCAACCCGAGTCATCTGGAGGCCGTCGATCCCGTGGTGGAGGGAAACGCTCGGGCTCGGCAGACCGATAGGTCTGGGCCGACGGCGAAGCACGAGCCCGCGAAGGTGTTTCCCATCTTGATACACGGCGACGCTGCGTTTGCGGCCCAAGGGGTCGTCGCCGAGACGTTGAACCTCGAGCGACTCGCAGGATACGAGACCGGCGGTACGCTCCACATCATCGCAAACAACCAGATCGGGTTCACGACACCGCCCGAGGAGGGGCGATCGACCGATTTCGCGAGCGATCTCGCAAAGGGCTACGACATACCGATCGTGCATGTGAACGCGGACGATCCGGAGGCGTGCCTCGCCGCCGTAAGGCTGGCGATCGGGTATCGCAAGAAATTCCGTGGAGACCTGGTGATCAATCTGGTCGGATACAGGCGGCACGGGCACAACGAAGGTGACGAGCCGCGCTACACTCAGCCCGCGATGTATCGCAGGATCGACGAGCACCCGCCGGTACG
>JBHIEQ010000121.1:0-8076 GCA_046760725.1 Gemmatimonadales bacterium | reverse complement strand
TCTTCTTGTTGAGCAGCAGCGCGGCCGTACCGGCTGCTCCTGCCGCCATGAATTCTCGGCGGGAAAGATCGTGGGGGGTCATGGATGCCTCCGGACCGTGCGGTCGCAGGGTTTCATGCCAGCCTAGGGGCGCGGGTCTTAAGAGAATCTGAGATTCCTTTGAAGGGCGCTCGGCGGAGGGCGCTGTCTTCACCGATTGACCCCCTGTTGCTCCTGTGTGAAGCTTAATATGAGCTTCAGGATGCCCTTGTCGTAGAGTGCTAGCTTGCATGATGAGGGGATCCTGGCGGACTCGAAGAGGGAAGGGGGCCGCTATGCATGCCGTCCGACGCGCCGCAGGCGCAGTTCTCCCATCGCTCGTTGCAGCGGTGATCCTGGCAGGCGCAGCAGGCTCAATTGCTCGGGCCCAGGAGGACGAGCCCAAGATCACGGATGAGCTGATCGCTTGGGGGAAGCGGGTTTATTTCGGGGCGCCCAGCTGTGTGACCTGCCACGGCGCGAAGGGCGAGGGCACCGACGAGGCTCCCGATCTCACCGATGACGAATGGTTGCATGGCGACGGCTCACTCGCGGCGATCATCAAGGTGATCACCGAGGGCGTGAGCCACGTGAGTTCGAAGACCGGCCGGGAGATGCCGATGCGCGGCTGGGCCGGTTCGGCGTCAGATGCGGAAGTCCGGGCGGTCGCGGCCTACGTGTGGTCGCTGAGCCACCGGCACTAAGGGTAGAGCCTCACCCTGCTCCAGCTCTGCCCCTCGCGGGTGTAGCACAGGCGGTCGTGTAGCCGGTTCAGCCGGCCCTGCCAGAACTCGATGCGGGTGGGCGAAAGACGGTAGCCACCCCAGAAGGGTGGAAGCGGTACCTCTTCGTTCTTGAACCTCTCCCGGTGTTCCCGAAACCGCTGCTCCAGCAAAGCCCTGTCGGGGAGTTCGGCGCTCTGCTCCGAGGCCCAGGCTCCGAGCTGACTGCCGCGAGGTCGCGTTCGGAAGTACGCCGCTGATTCTTCGACGGAGAGCCGCTCGACCGTTCCCTCGATCCGGATCTGGCGCTGTAGCGATACCCAGTGAAACACCATCGCGGCCCGCGGGTTGGCCTCGAGATCCTCGCTCTTGCGGCTCCGGTAATTGGTGTAGAACACGAAACCCCGTTTGTCGAATCCCTTGAGCAGCATCATGCGGGCAGAGGGTGCGCCGTCCCTGCCGGCCGTGGCTATGCATACCGACTCCGGCAGTGTGAGGCCGGCGCGCCGTGCGGCGGTGAACCACTCGCCGAAGAGGGCGATGGGATCCATCCCCGCCGTCTCCTCCGAGAGACCGCGGATCGTTCCCTTGCCGAGCGTGAGGAGGCCGCGAATTCGAGCGATTATGGGCATCCGGCTTCTCAGGGTCGTCTTGGCCGGCTGAAAGGAACTTGGGGGTCGAGCGCCGGGCAACCCCGGCGGGGTGCCGTTTACTTGGCCGCTCTGGCTGCGGATTTCACCATCTCACTCAACGTCGGGTGCACGTGGATCGACTTGCCGATGCGATCGATCGTGCCGCCGTCGTGCATGGCGGCCACCGCCTCGTGTAGCAGATCGTCTCCGTGGGGCGCCAGGATGTGAAACCCGAGGATCTCTCCGGTGGGTCTATCGACCACGGCCTTGATGCGACCACGGCGGTCACCGATGGCTTTGGCGCGCGCGCCGTCGGCGGCCACGGCCCCGACCGCCACGTCGTGGCCCCGCTCGCGGGCCTCGTGTTCGGTGAGTCCGACGGCGGCTAGCGCGGGATCGCTGAAGATGGCTCGCGGTACCACGCGGTAGTCCACGGTCCGGCCTAGACCTTTCACGGCGTTGAGAGCGGCGATGGGCCCGTCGTACGTCGCGACATGGGTGAACATCCAGCCGCCTTTCACGTCGCCGATGGCCCAGATGTGGGGCTGGCTGGTGGTCAGGCCATCGTCAACGCTGACGAAGCCTCTGGGTCCCACCGCCACACCGGCGGCGTCGAGGCCCAGCTCGTCGGTGTTGCCGACCCTGCCGGTCGCGACGAGCAGAGCGTCGCCCCTGAACTCCTCGGCCTCGCCCGTTACCACCGCGTTCACGACCACGCTCCCGCGGTCCGAACGCACCGCCTGAACAGCGGCACCCGTGCGCAGGTCCACGCCCTCATCGCGGAGATAGTCCGCGAGGAGGTCGCCCAGCTCGGGATCCTCTCCCGGGGCGAGGTGCGGGTTGCGGCCCAGCAGTGTGACCCTGGAACCGAAGCGGGCGTACATCTGCGCGAACTCGATGCCCACGTAGCCGCCGCCCACCACGATGAGGCTCGCGGGGAGCGTGGTGAGCTCGAGTGCCGTGCGGTTGGTGAGATGCTCGACCTCGTCCAGCCCGGTGATGGGCGGCTGGGATCGCCGGGCGCCGGTCGCGATGATCGCTTTTTCGAACGTCAGGGGGCCCGATCCGGTTACCACCGTGTGGGGATCCACGAAACAGGCCTCGCCCGTTACAAAACGGATCTTGTCGCCGCGCTTCCTTAGCGCGCCGTGGATTCCGTTCACGATCCCCTGTACGATCCGGTCTTTACGCTGAATGGCGCGGTCCAGCCGGAACTGTACGGTTCCTTGGATCTCGACGCCGAACTCCGTCGCCCGCCGGGCGACCAGGTGCATCACTTCCGCCGACCGAAGCAAGGTCTTGGTCGGCACGCACCCTTCGTTGACTCAGGTGCCGCCGACCTCGGCGCGCTCGATCAGTGCCACGCGGGCGCCGAGGTTGGCCGCCATGTGGGCGGCGGGGAGGCCACCCTGCCCGGCGCCGATGACGGCGAGGTCGTAGTCGTATCTAGTCATGGGTTTTTCGGTGTAGTTCGGGGTTGTGATGGACGGCTCAGGCGCGGGCGGGGCTGTGGCCCCTCAGGAACGGCACGAGCCAAGTTCGATCCTCGTCGGCGAGAAAGTGCTGCATCAGGAGGCCCAGCGCGATCCCGTAGGCGATGTGCGCCAGGAGCGTGAGTAGGAACAGCTGAGGCCACGCATAGTTGTAGCCGAAGAGTCCCACCATCGGTCCCATCGGGGGTCCCACCATCATGCCCAGCTCCAGCACGAGTGACCAGGCGGTGGCCCAAGCCACCGCGCTGAGATATGAGGATCGCTTGCCCCACACAAAGGCGTAGAAGAGCCCGAAGTTGGCGCCATTGAGATAGTGCACCAGGAGCCCGGCCGGGTAGAACACTGCGAACTTGGCGTTGCCGGTCGCCATCTTGCCGAACACGAACGGTGTGTCGGCCGGCAGCCACTCGTAGATGACGCCGGCCTCGCGCACCGCGTCCAGCGCGATGGTAGCGAGCGCGCCGATTCCGAAGCCCACGGCGATTCGGCGGAAGAGCTCGGGATAACGCTCGCGGCTGTAGAGTGCGACGCTCACGAGGAGGATCATTGCGGGCAGGTACACGAGCGGCAGGTACCACCTTGCGAACTCGTGCGCAACGGCGGTGACCTGCGGTCCGATGGGCACCCCGCGAACGTACTGCGCATACCCGAAGGACAGGGTCACGAGCTGGATGGGTACCGCCCCTCCAGCCGCGAACGCCAGAAGTGCCAGCACGCTGCGGCGGGTGTCGCTTCCGGGTTCAGACACTGCGCGACGCCGCTATCGGCTCACGGCGCTCACGATGCGCTCGATCACCGCTCGAAGCTCCGTGGCCACGTCCTCGAGCCCTTCATACGCCGCCAGTTGGTGCACCGGATCGTGATAGCGCACCATCACGCTTCCGTTCGGTGCCTCCATAACCAGGAGCTTGAGCGGTGGCTCGATCCCCCCGTTGCGATTGGCTTCCAGTATCCGCTTCATGTACCGCGGGTGGAAGAACAGGATCTGCCGCATGCCGCCCGTGCGGACGCCGACCATTCTGAGCATCTGCTGCGGGTTGATCTCGTGCACGACCATGAGATTCTCGCCCTCAATCGCCTGCTTGAGAGCCCTCACCGTCTCGTCGAAGCCGAGTGTCGAGGAAACCGTGACCAGGTACTCGGGGGCTGGTCTCGGGGCCTGCGCGCCGAGCGGACGGGCGGCCGTAAGCAGCAGGCCACCCAAAACGACTGCTCGCGCGGCCGCTCGACTGTCAATGAGAATCCTCTTCATATGTCACGCCTCCGGCCCCCCACGGGGCCTTGTGCGAATGTCGCTAGCCGCCCAGCGCCGCCCGGATCAGCTCGGCGGTGGGCACGCCGCGGAGTTGTCCGTCTGAGTCCGCATAGACGCGGCAGCACTTGGAATCGGCCTCGGAGTCCCGGCCCGCGATGTCCTTGCCGTTCACCAGGATCGTGGGCGACCCGTATTCCCTCACGTAGGCCGGGGCCGATGCGCTCTCGCGGTTCCACTCCTGCCACTCGGCAGCGTGCCCCGTTGCCGCGAGCGCCTGGCGGAGCTGCTCGCGCGCGGCCTCGACGTTGGGGCAGTCGGAATCGAACACCAGCTCCACTTTGTGCTCCATCGTGCGGTCTCCTGATCTCAGCGTCGTCCGGGGACGTGGGGATCGCTCGGGGAGGTCGCGCCCTCGGCACCCGTGCCATCCACCACGCTCGCCGTGAATCCAGTCAGCCGCTCGAGTTCCGCGATGAACTCGGCTGGAGAGGTCACTCGTCGGTCGAACGTCACCACCGCGCGCCCGGACTCGTACGAGACATCTGCGTCCTCAACTCCAGTCACTCGCCTCAGGGCCACCCGGGCCGTCGTCGCACAGGTAGGTCATGTCATGCCACTCACCGCGAGCGTCACGGTCGAGCTGCCGGGCGGCTCGATCATCGCCGCCGCTTCCTGGCCATGCCCCTCCACTTGGGCGTGCCGGTGGTACCAGATCTGTGCGGTCGCGACCACTGCGACGATCGCGGCGAAGGCACCCCACTCGCGCTTGGACATCGCTAGGCGTCCCTCCCGCTCAGAAGATCCACTGCGACCATGTGGGATACGTGGCGAAGAAGGCCGCGAGAACCGTGGCAATCCACAGGGTCGTCTTCATGCGGTGCCTCACGCGTTCGTCGGCGCACGGCTTGCCGGGCTCACAGGCCTTCCGTTCCTCGCGGTGCACGAGCAGGAAGCCCCCAGCCAGGAACAGGCCGGTCGCGCCGAGGAAGTAGGGTCTCAGCGGCTCGAAGGTGCCGGCGAGCCCGGCACCCGAGACTCCTAGTGTCACCGCTACCAGGGGACCCGCACAGCAGAGTGCGGAACCCGCCGCCGCCACCACTCCGGCGCTCGCCGTGAACAGCGCCTTAAGCATTTGCGTCCTCATCAAGGGTTTCGAGAATGGGGCAGTCTCCGGTCGGCCGGCGCGCCTGACACGACGCCGCGAGCCGTTCCAGACCCCTCTTGATGCGTTCGAGCTCGGCGATCTTCTGGTCTACGAGATCGATCTTCCGGCGGGTCTTGGCCTCCACCGTGGCGCAAGCGGACGGGTGCCGGATCCTGAGTTCCAGAAGCTCCTGGATCTCGCTCAGCGAGAAGCCCAGTTCCTGGGCCCGCTTGATGAAGCGAATCCGCCGGACCTCGTCGTCCGCGTATTGCCGGTAGCCGGCCGGGGTCCTCTCGGGCTCCGCGATGAGCCCCCGGCGCTCGTAGAATCTCACGGTTTGCACGTTTACACGCGCTCTGTCCGCGAGCTGTCCGATCCGCAGTGTCATGGGGTAGTTCCTCGTTCACTGTTACCAACCTAAACCCTATACTTATGTATAGAGTCAAGGCCAGGGGTCGGGGTTCCCGAAAGGGGCGCCGGTGCGGCTAGGAGAGCGACGTTGCCCTTTACAGAGCGGAGGAGTTTCCCCACCATCTGCCGAGGGCGATCTCAGCCGCGCCGCGTATCAGCGAACCCGGAGGTCCCCCCGTGCGCTACGCTCTGATCTCGGACATCCATGCGAATCTCCCGGCGCTGGAGGCGGTCCTCGCCGACATCGCACAGAGAGACGACGTGGCGGCCACTTACCACCTGGGTGACTTGGTGGGGTATGCTCCGTGGCCCGACGAGGTGGTCGCGCTCATTCGCGAGAAGCGCATCACCGGCGTCGCCGGCAACTACGACTCGACGGTCGCCACCGACTACAAGCACTGCGGGTGCAAGTACGAGGATCCGCGCCAGGAGGAGCTGTCGCACGTCTCCTACGAGTGGACGCGCCGCCACGTGAGCCGCGAGACGAAGGGGTTCCTTGGCGAGCTGCCCTTCCGGCTGGACGTCCGGTTGCCCGGCGGGCATGTGGCCGGTCCTACGCTGATCCTGGTTCACGGTACGCCAACCCTGAACACGGTGTACTGGACCGAAGACCGTTCCGACTCGTTTTGCCTCAAGATGGCCAAGGCGGCGGGTGCCGCGGCCGGCGACGTCATCGCTTTCGGGCACACGCACAAGCCGTGGCACCGGGAGATAGAAGGAATTCACTTTCTGAATACGGGGTCGGTCGGCCGTCCCAAGGACGGCGACTGGAGAGCTGGCTATGTGCTGTTGAGCGTCGAGGACGGCACGGTCAAGCCCGAGATCGTGCGAGTAGAGTACGATCTCGAGCGCGCGGTGAAGGGCATCCGGGAGAGCGATCTCCCCCACGATTTCGCCGACCATCTAGCCAGTGGCGGAGGGGCCTGACTAGCGGTTCTCCGGCGACCGGTCGCGCACGAACTCCTGGCCATCTTCGTAGCCGAGCCGCAGGGCGCCGATCGAGCCGTCGGATCTCAGCACGAAGGTCAGCCATCCCGGCTCTGAGCGCCCGTCTCCCCGGTGCCACCGGAACGTTTCGTAGTGCCAGTGCACGAGCGGTCCGGCCAGCTCCGGATTCTTTCCGAGACTCGCGAGCAGCCGACCATCGAGGAGTCGCACAATGAGGTCACCCCAGACGGGATGCCGATACGTCCCTGCATAGGCTTCGAGCGCTAGCTGCGGCCGCGTGTCGGCCACGCGTTCGGCTTCTCGCGCGGCGCGGATCGAGTCGCCCCGCGCATCTAGGCTGTCATAGAGAGCCAAGAGATCGGCATTCCAGTCGTGCGAGGGCTCGCCCAGCTGCAAATCGAACGCTTTGAGCATCAAGGCGTGCCGGAACTCGGCGTGGTCCATGTTGGCCAGCATCACGACGCCGAACCGCTCGTCCGGCAGAAGGCCCACGATGGCGATGCGGCCGTCCAGGCTTCCGGTGTGGAACGCCACGAACTCGCCGCGATAGTCCTGGAGGAACCAGCCGGTGCCGTACGCGGTCCAGTGCGGCAGGGTCCGAATGGCCGACGGATAGAACCGCTCCCTTGGGATGAACGTGTGCGGTCGGAACAGCGTGCGGAAATTCCGGTCGCCGAGCAGCCGTTCGCCGTTCACCCGGGTCGAATCCAGAAGAAACCGCACCCACAGCGCCATGTCCGTTGCGGTGGACCAAACGGCGCCCGCGGCCGGAACGGCGTCCACCGGATCCTCGGTAATGACCGTGACGGTGTCACCGATAATCTCGTGCGGCACCGACACGTTGGCCTCGTTCCGGTCCGCCACCTTCCGCCATGATGCGAACGTGCGCGTCATGCCGAGCGGCTTCCACAGACGCTCCTCCATGAAAGTCGCCCACTTCATGCCGGACACCCGTTCGATCACGTGGCCCGCGAGGCCGAACATGATGTTCTGGTACGTGTAGCCGTCTCTAAAGGAATAGGCCGGCTCGAGGCTCCGCACGCGCCGGAATATCTCCTCGTCGTCCAGGTCCCAGCGGAGCCACAAGAGGTCGGCGTTCCCCAGCCCGGCGCGGTGGGTGAGCAGGTCGATCACTTCGAGTTCCCTTGTGACGTAGGGATCCGGCATCTCGAACTCGGGGACCCATTTCGTCACGGGATCGTTCCAGCGAAGCAGCACGTCTTCGACGAGGAGTGCTATGCCCAGGGCCGTCATCGCCTTGGTCGTGGACATGATGCCGAAGAGGGTGTGCTCGTTCACGCGTCCCGGGGTATCGCGCTCTCGCACGCCGTAGCCCTTCAGCATGAGAACGCTGTCGTTGCGAACGACGGCGACCGACAAACCGGGGATTTGCCAGTCGCGCATGCCGCGCCGGATCAGGGCTTCGAGAGAGTCCCGGAACGCGTTAGGGGTC
>JBHIEQ010000120.1:0-8236 GCA_046760725.1 Gemmatimonadales bacterium | reverse complement strand
CATCGCCGAGTCTTGGAACCCGTAGATCAGGCCAAGGGTGCGCGCCTCCTTCGCCTGCAACAGCTCGGCGATGTTGCGCACCTTCGCCAACGTGCCGCCGTGAGCCAGGATCTCACGCTCCCAGTAGGCGATGCTGTGAACGGCGTTGTCGAAGCTCCTGTGCCCCTGCCCACTCGCACCGATCGTGACATTGACCGCGGTGATGCCCGATGCACGCGCGTTCGCGACCATGATCTCGGTCAGCGGATTGGCGGTGCTGTCGGGCACGTTGAACGGTCCCGGGCTCGCCAGGGCGTCGATCACGATCGCCTCGTCGTAGCCGTCCCAGCGAGCGGGGAAGGATAGGGATAGAGGATCTGCCTTGCGGCGGGCGGGCAAGCTGATGGCCGCGAGCGGCAACGCGGCCATCAACTTGCCGAACTCCCGGCGAGTCATGCGGTAGCTGCCGGCCACCGTCACCTCCTGAGAATCACTATTACGCCGTTTGCGTGCGTTGCTGCGGCGTCTGTGCACATTGCCGTTGGACAGGCGTACCATGGGTGGCGCGCCTCGGGATAAGATGCACTCCCGGCACGCGTACTGCGAGCAGCCCATTCCATGGTCTTTCCCGGGGCACACTCACAACCATGAGGATACTTTCCCTCCGGTTGCAACTCCGCGCACCGCAACGTCAATTCCAACTCGGACAATTCGGATCAGGTGGAACTCTCATGTCATCATGTCACACTGTATTCTCATGGACTGTTGCCGGCCTTCTTGTAGCGTTCTCGGTTTTCGGTACTGAACCGGCCGTCGCACAGCGCGGGCGCGGCGGGCAGGAAGAGGCGGATACCGGCCGGCAGCGCGATCCCTTGGAGCGTGCTGTTGCGGGACTTCGGTTTCGCTCTATCGGCCCCGGCGTCATCTCGGGACGAATCAGCGACATCGCCGTCGATCCGACGCACCGGTCCACATGGTATGTGGCGACCGCGTCGGGCGGCTTGTGGAAGACCACCAACGCGGGCACTTCGTTCTCACCGATCTTCGACGGAGAGGGCTCTTACTCGATCGGCGTCGTCGCCTTGGATCCCAAGAACTCGAACGTGGTCTGGGTTGGCACCGGCGAGAACAACGCGCAACGATCGGTCTCGTACGGCGACGGTGTCTACAAGTCCATCGATGGGGGAGGCACCTGGAAGAAGATGGGTCTCGAGCAGTCGGAACACAT
This sequence comes from Gemmatimonadales bacterium, assembly GCA_046760725.1. GTDB lineage: Bacteria > Gemmatimonadota > Gemmatimonadetes > Gemmatimonadales > GWC2-71-9 > JBHIEQ01. The sequence continues at coordinate 7,029 of JBHIEQ010000120.1, read as the reverse complement.
CGGCAAGATCCTTGTCGACCCGAGGAACTCCGACGTCGTATATGTGGCCGCACAGGGCCCGGTCTTCTCGGGAGGCGGCGATCGTGGTCTCTACAAGACCACGGACGGCGGCGAGACGTGGACCAAGATCCTGGACGGAGGCGAGTGGGCCGGTGTCAGCGATGTGGTGATGGATCCGCGCGATCCAGACATTCTGATAGCGGCCGTGTGGCAGCGCGCCCGCCGTCAGTGGGGTTACATCGCTGGTGGACCCGAGTCGGGGCTGCACCGCTCGACCGACGGCGGCGAGACGTGGGTCAAGTCACAGCGGGGGCTGCCGAGCGAGGAGCTTGGCCGGATCGGTCTCGCCATATCTCCGGTGGACCCGGATGTGGTCTATGCGATCGTCGAGGCGGCCAACGGCAAAGGCGGCTTTTACCGTTCGCGAAGCAGCGGCGTGTCGTGGCAGCGGATGAGCGATCGCAGCACCATAGGGCTGTACTACCAGGAAATCTTCGCTGACCCCCAGGATGTTGATCGGGTGTACGTGATGGATACGCGGACGTGGATCACGGAAGACGGGGGCAAGAGTTTCGAGGTGCTGGGCGAGCGCAACAAGCATGTCGATAACCATGCCCTCTGGATCGATCCCGAGGACACCGATCACTTGATCATCGGCTGCGACGGTGGTTTGTACGAGAGCTTCGACCGCGGAGCGACGTACGACTGGTTCCAGAACCTCCCGCTGGGGCAGTTCTATCGCGTGGAGGTGGACAGCACGCGGCCGTTCTATCGGGTCTTCGGCGGCACACAGGACAACAGTTCCGTAGGCGGTCCGTCACGCACGCGGACCCGTCGCGGCGGCAGGAACGCCGACTGGTTTCTCACGCAGGGCGGCGACGGCTTCTATTCCCGTATCGACCCGAGCGACCCGAACACCATCTATGCAGAGTCCCAGTACGCGGGTCTCACGCGGTTCAACCTCGCGACGGGGGAGCGAGTCTCGATCCGCCCGGAGCCCGCGCCCGGCGAGCCGCCACTCGTGTGGCACTGGGATGCGCCGCTCATCATCAGTCCGCATTCTCCCTCACGACTCTACTTCGCCGCCAACCGGGTCTTCCGGAGCGACGACAGAGGTGGTAGCTGGCGCACGGTGAGTCCCAATCTGACCCGGCAGATCGACCGCAACAGGCTCAAGATGATGGGCCGTGTGTGGAGCGTCGATGCGGTGGCCAAGAACGCATCCACGTCGATGTGGGGCGCGATCGTGAGCCTCGCGGAGTCCCCGCTTCAAGAGGGATTGCTGTTTGCAGGCACAGACGACGGGATGATCCAGATAAGCGAGGACGGCGGGGAGAACTGGCGGGCGATCAGCTCGGTGCGGGGAGTGCCTGACACCACCTTCATCACCGACATCCAGCCTTCCCGGCACGACGTCAACACAGTGTACGTCGCCTTCGACAACCACAAGGCCGGCGACTACAAGCCGTACATAGCGAGAAGCACCGATCTGGGTCGATCGTGGGATCTGATTCAGGGCGATCTCCCGGAGAGGGGCACGGTCTACACGATCCTCGAGGACCACAACGATCCGGAACTTCTCTTCGCCGGAACCGAGTTCGGCGTCTACTTGTCCCTTAACGGTGGGGAGAAGTGGATCAGGATTCGCGGTGGGCTACCCACCATTCAGGTACGCGACATGACGTTCCAGACACAGCACGACGATCTGGTCATTGCCACGTTCGGTCGCGGTTTCTACATCCTGGACGATCTCGAGGCGGTGCGGGCTCTCACGCCCGAGCTTCTCGCCAGCGACGGAGGCCTGCTGCCCGTTGGAAGGGTACCCCTTTACGTCGAGTCGTCACCCGATCCTGGTTGGCGGGGTGAGCGGTTCTACACCGCCGACAATCCTGATAGGGGCGCCACGTTCTTCTACTGGCTCAAGGATGCCATCCGCACGCGACGCGAGGAGAGGCAGCGCGCCGAGCGCGCGGCCGCGCGGCGTGGTGAGGACGTGTTCTATCCCTCGTGGGACTCACTGCGGGCGGAGGACCTGGAGGAGCCGCCGCAGATGATACTTACGGTGACCGATCAGGAGGGGCGTGTGGTTCGCCGGCTGGTCGGGCGGACCTCAGCCGGGCTCACGCGCGTCACCTGGGACCTGAGATATCCCCCGGCGACACCGGTCCGAACCGGTGGCGGCGGCGGTGGGGGTTTCGGCGGCGGGTTCGGTGGTGGTGGCGGCTCCGGTCCGTACGTGGCGCCGGGCACTTACGCAGTGGCACTCGCCAAGCTGGTTGACGGCGTCACCACTCCGGTGGGTGAATCGCAGAGCTTCGAGGTCTATCCGCTGGACGAAGTGCCCGCATCGCGCCCGCCAGCCGTACTGGCGTTTCAGCAGCAGACCGCGAAGCTGCAACGCGCGGTACTCGGCGCCAATGCCGCGGCTGGCGAGGCGATGACGCGAATCGATCTGCTCATGCGCGCGCTCGAGCGGACTCCCGACGCCGACCCACAGATCGAGACCGATCTGCGGGCGCTACAGGACAGTGTTCGGTCCGTCCAGTGGGCGCTGAGCGGTGACCCGACCGTGAGACGGCGCCGCGAGCCGACACCGCCGTCTCTGCTGCAGCGGCTCGGACGGATAACCGGTGGGGCTTGGTCGGGTTCCTTGCACGAGGTCACCGGCATGCAGCGGGAGCAGTACGGCATCATCGTCGCCGAGTTCGGCGGCATTCTGGAGCGCTTGCGACGCATGCTCGAGGTCGAACTCAAGCGCATCGAGGACGCAGCGGAGGCGGCCGGCGCGCCGTGGACCAGCGGGCGCATCCCAACGTGGAGGCCTTAGCGAGCGCCGGTCACTTGACCCGCTCCGCCACCAGGTTCACGGGCGCGTACAGCTTGTACACCGGGTAGGTCTGGGGCTGGCTGCCCCACTGCGCCTGTAGGTAGCGGTCGAAGAAGTTCCACACGAGGAGCCCGTCGTCGCTGTCCGGCTCGAGGAGATAAGCGGCGACGGCTCCAAGTGCCTGCGCCGTTCTCACGAGATAGGTTCCGGCTGGGAACTCGCGATCGATGGTCCGGTATTCGCCGCTCACGGATGTGGTGTAGTGTCCCTGATTCAGTCTGCCGGCTCCCGTGACCTCCGTCACCGTAAACGCTTCGACGGTGAGATTCACGGGCTTCAGCAGGCGCTCGACGGCGATCCCGTGCAGCAGGAGCGTCCTTATTACGGCGTCGTCCGCGACCGGGATCAGGTAGCCACGAGGGTACGGGACGCTTCGCTTCGCCGTGAATCTCGCGAAGTACGGGACGTTCGAGTACATCCGCTCCTGGTCGCTCACGGCGATCCGCGGTCGGGCTCCTTCTCGCTCAACGACCTCCATCTCGTAGCCACGTATCGTCAGGCGCTGTTCGATCGGCTGGCTGTCATACTCCACGATGAACGCATCCTCTTGTGAGGGGCTCGTTCCGCGCGCCACGGCACGTCGGTCCGCGTCCCGGATCATTGCCACGACCTCGTTCTTGTGCTCGTGGATGTAGTCTAGGAAAGTCAAGAACAGGTGGTAGGCTCCGCGCACCCTCGTCTCGAAATCGACGTATGGGTACTGCTCGTTGAGCACCGACAGGCGGTTTCTGAGACCCACGTAGTTGGACAGGTACCGCGGCTGGGGCGGCAACGGTACCCAACCCTGCTCCGGTTCGCGCACCGACATGAAATCACCGTGCGGTACGGTGAGCGTGTTGTACTTCTCGCGCATCCGCTCTTCGACGAACGGTAACAGGACGTCCGACATGAACGTCGGGATCGCGGGATCTCCGTTGGGGTTGAGCCCCCATGTCCAGGTCACCGGCTCTTGGTGGTAGGATCCGTTGTGAGTATGGCTATCGAGAAAGAAGACCGGGTCCCAACGAAGCAGCACGTTTTGCACCAGTCCGCGCACTTCGGGCGTTTCGAGCTTCATGCCGTCACGGTTGAGATCCAGGTTCTGGCCGTTGTAGCGGACGCCGACACCCTGCTCGGGTCCGTGCTGGTTCGTCCGGTTCCGGGTGCTGATCTTCTCGTTCCCGTCGGGGTTGAAGATCGGCGCGATCAGGATCACGAGCCGATCCAAGTAGTTGGCCGTGCGGCCCTCAACCAAGTCGCGGGTCAGCATCTGTGCGGCCTCTTTTCCTTCCACCTCGCCGGCATGGATGTTGGCCTGGAAGTAGACCACCGCTCTCTGGTCGTAGCGTAACTCGGCCGGCGATGCGGGGAGCGGATCGCCGATCACGACGAGTGGGATGTCGCGACCTTCGGTGGTCGTGCCCATGCTCTCGACCCTGATCAGCGGACTATGGCGCTGGAGCTCGTTGACGAACTCGATCACGTCGGCGTAGCGGGACGTGGCCTTGAAACCGCTTGCTTCGGCAGTGGTCAACGGGCTCAGTTGAGCCTCGAGCGGGTGCCATGCGCCGAGGAGCATCGTGATGGCAAGCGCTAACTTGCCCGCAAGCCCTTCTCGCCGTACTGCGGCTTCCGTTCTCGTCCTCGAGAGACGCGACATGTTCATCATCAGTCTCTCTCCCCCTGCAGGTGCGCGTCGAAGAACGCCACAGCCCGCTTCACGTAGTCGTACCGGCTGGTCTCCGTCTGAATGGTGTGCGGCTCGACCGGGTAGTACATCACGTCAAAGTCCTTCTCGAGTTCGATGAGGCGCTGAACCAGCCGGGCGGCGTCCTGGAAGTGCACGTTGTTGTCAACGAGCCCGTGCGTGATGAGCAGCGCATCTTGCAGTCCTTCGGCGTAGTAGATCGGGCTTGAGCGCCGATAGGCTCCGGGATCCTCGTGCGGCAAGCCGAGTATCCGGCTCGTCCATCTATCACTGTAGTGCGCCCAATCGGTAACGGCCGCGCGCGCAACCCCCGCGGCGAAGACGCCCGGATAGCGGAAGAGCGACATGAGGGTCATGAATCCGCCGTAGGACACACCGTACATTCCGATGCGCGCCGAATCGACGCCGTGCTCGCGCACCAGATATCGGGCAGCGGCTACCGCCCCGTCAACGTCTTTGATCCCCATCGAGCGCGCGATGTCGGTACGGTAGTCGCGGCCGTATCCAGCACTGCCGCGATAATCGAAATCGAGCACGGTGTAGCCATGTTGCACCAGATAGTTGATGAGCCCAAGGTGCAGCGCATAGCCGTACACCGTCCAGCCGCGGTGTGCGAACTGCCTATACCCTCCTCCGTGTATGTGGAGGATCGCCGGTCGGCCAACCGCCGGATGCGCGGGTTTGAACAGCGCGGCCCACAGCGGCCCGCCGTCGGGATGCCGGAAGGAGACGATCTGGGGTCTCACGAGCGGATGTTCATAGTACGCGTCGGTCCCGCTAACAGTGACGCGCCTTTCGGCGGCTGATGCCGCAGCGCCGCGCAGAAACAGATCTGGCATCTGAACGCTCTCACCGTACAGCACCGCAAGGCGCGTACCGTCGGGGGAGAGGAATCCAACGTGACGTCCCGGTTTCACCGTGAGGCGTACCATCTCGCCTCCCGTGGCGGGCATGAGGTAGAGGTGATCCTCGGCCGGGTGCTCACGACCGGCCCGCAGGAGCCACTGCGAGCGGTCTCGCGACAGGGTCGCGCCTCTAACCTCCCACGGGCCTGACGTGAGGGGCCTCACTGTATTGTCCGACTCAATGAGATAGAGGTGACTCCAGCCGCTCCGCTCGGATGCGAACACGAAACGATCGCCCGGCAGCCACTCGAGGAGCGCGGGCTGCAGATAGTTGGCCTGGATAGGCGGCCCCCCGATCCACGCGTCGTCGTGATCGTGGGCGAGAACAGTTGTGCCACCGGTGGTTAGGTCAACCTCCGCGTACCAAATGTCCCGGTGGTCTTCACCGATGAACTGCACCACCGCACGCGTGCCCTCGAGGTTCCAGAACGGGCCGTGCGGCACCGTATTCTGCTCGCCAGCCTCAGGCAGTGTAAGCCACCCAATTTCTACGCTATCGACCGGGACTGTCGGATCAAACGTGACTACACCCATGCGCACGAGATCGCGCGGCTCGCCCACTTTGGAGCGTGCGTCATGCACGCGCGCATAACCGGATCCGTCCACGTAGTCGATGTATTGCGTCTGCGGGCGGCGCGTGTCGCGCTTGCGTGCCACGAAGGTGACGAACCGCCCGTCAGGAGAAAGCCGGACATCATCTATGGTCTCGCCGGGAGCGAGGGGTATCAGCTGTGGGCGGCCAGGTTCCCGGCGCTCCAGCGAGTCCGCGCGCCACCTGCGCTCCCGTTGGGCCCGGACGTGGGTAAGCAGCTCTCTCTGTTGAGCGGCGAGCCACTCGGAAGCGGCCGTTTTCGCCTCCGGCTTCCGCTCCACCCGCTTAGCCACCACGGCCAACGCACCATCGGCGATCTGGTAACGGTAGAGCGCCTCGCCCATCTCGAAGTAGATCCCATCCCCATCCCGGCTCATTCTGACATGGCGAGGACCACGGTCGGGCGTCACGAGTCGCCGCGTGCCCCTATCTCGGTCGTACAGATAGATGCTTCCTTTGCTCGACCACGCGGCACGGTATGTCCCGCCCCACGAGATCCGCGATCCGGGAACGTTCTCCAATTCCGGTTCGGGCACACGCTCCGCCCACTCGCCGTCGCGATCGGCGCGGAACCATGGATCGGCTTCGTCCAAGTCCTCGGGGGTGGGACTCTGATTCCACCGGAAGTACACAATTTCACCGTCGGCCGCCCATCGCACATCTCGCACACCCAGTCCCAACCATCGATCGTCACGCGCCGCGTCAAGCAACGTGAGGGGCGTGGTAGTCGCCGTCTCGAAGGTGAGGTTCGACTGTCTGATCGGCGTGCGCTGGCGGGTTTGAGCGCCGAGCGATGTCGTGAGGAGAGTGCCGAGAACTAAGAGTAGCCAATGCCTGGTAGCCACTAACACGGAACGGCCTCCGAGGGGGGGACGCCCTAAGGTATCGCTAGCAGCCGCAGTGCGACTAGTTGTCTGTTCTCGCCGAGAGTTCTCCGACGTTCGACAGCAATTGACGG
>JBHIEQ010000119.1:0-8248 GCA_046760725.1 Gemmatimonadales bacterium | reverse complement strand
CGCCCGCCGCCGCCCCCCCGCCCGTACGCACGCAGCCGGCGCAGCATGCGCCGGTAGCCGCGCGTCGGATCGTCACCCTTTGGGGGTTTCAATGACCTTCATGATAGCTCGAAAGCGCCACTCGCGCATGATGCGGCGTCGATCGAGGCGTGGGCGCCGGAGTGGGGCCTGCGGCTTACGCTTCGCCGAAGGCCTCGGCGGAAACCAGGGGCACGAAGCGGCAGGGGCCGGCGTGCCTTTCCCGATAGCCCGACTCGCTGCGCTCCACGATCACCATTTCCTGGAGTGCCAGGTCGCCTATGGGGATCACCATGCGGCCACCCATGGCCAACTGATCCAGGAGCGGCCGGGGCGGGCTGGGGGCGGCGGCCGCGACTACGATCGCGTCAAACGGCGCGGCCTCGGGGTATCCCAGGGCGCCGTCGCCCACCACCAGTGTCACGTTGTGGATCCCCAGTAGCTCGAGGCGCCCTCGCGCGTCGTGCGACAGCCCGCTCAGCCGCTCGACGCTCCACACGTGGCGCGCCAGGGTCGCGAGAATAGCCGTGTGGTAGCCCGTGCCGGTCCCCACCTCGAGTACGCTGGACCGCCGGGTGAGACGGGCCTCCTGGGTCATGAGTGCCACGATGTATGGTTGTGAGATCGTTTGATCATATCCTACGGGCAGCGGGCTGTCATCGTAGGCTTTATCGAACAGATGCAGGGGAACGAATCGCTCGCGCGGAACTGCCGCCATGGCGGCGAGCACGCGCCGGTCGGTGATTCCTCGCGCCGCGAGCTGCCTCCGCACCATCCGCTTCCGCCGAGGGTCGCGTGACCGCTCCATGGCGGACCTCTCCTATTCGGCCAGATCGTCTTCCTTGGAGAGTAACCTTCCCAACATCGAGCGTCGCTGCCCACGGGACGGTTGCCGTGTGGCCCGCTCCTCAGCCTCCGCGGCCCGCCGCTCGATCTCCAGCTTGGAGCGCCGCAGGCGCTCCACCAGTGCACGCTCGTGCGCCAGCTCCTCTTTCAGAGTCTCAAGCTCCCCCATGAGATCGGCGGCGTCGTCCGTAGCCAGAGCGTTATAGGTGGGCGGGCTGGCCGCGCGCTGTGCCGGCGGGGCCGGTGCCGGGGGCGGGCGGGGAGGCGTCTGGTAGGGCCGCGGTCTATCGGCGGGAGCCACGGGCTCACCGGCCGGCAGCGCGCGCTCCCCCAGCGCCTGGACCCGTTCCGCGATATCGGTCAGCAGCGCCTGCTGGCGGTCGAGTGCCTCCCCCAGGCGCACCATCTCGCGGGCCATCTGCCAGATGGCCTCGCGCCGTTCCCGCTCTCCGTCGAGCACGGTGGACAGCAGCTCGTCGTACGCGGCCCGGGAGTCGCGGGACCCCTTGGCCGCGAATTCCCGGCTCGGGTGAGGCTCGTGGATCTCGGTGGGCGGGCTGTTGCTGAGTTCCCGCTCGATCTCCTCGCGCCCCTTGCCTTCGCCGTACCACAAGGCGATCAAGCGCAAAGTCGCGACTGCCTCGGCGGGGTAGCGCCGCCTGCGGCCCGAGCCCACGGTGTGGATGTGGTGCGCAAAGGCATCTCGGTAGTAGCGCACGGTCGATTCGGGGAGATCCAGCTCCCGTGCTATGTCCCGCAGCGTGTAGAGAGGAGCGTCGGTCATCGCTGTCCCCGGTGCCCTCGGGAAGTTCGGCCGTATCGCAAGGTAGCACGTTTTGTAGCGGAATGGCAGACCCACAAACGCAGGCGCAATCGCGGAACCGCAGGCAGGCCCTCTGGGGGCTCGTGGCAGGAGCCGCCGACTAGCTCGCGACCGTCTTCGGCAGGCGGCGGACTGCGGCCCAGAAGGCCACTGCCGCGATCCCGGTAAGGGCTAGATACTGGGACCAGAGGCCCGCCATGCCCTGTCCTTTTAGGAAGATCGCGCGGATGATCTCCAGGAAGTGCCGCACCGGGTTGAGCAGCGTGAGCCACTGGAACACTTCCGGCATGCTCGAGATGGGGTAGAAGAACCCCGACAGGATGATGGCCGGCAGCACGAAGAGGAACATCGTCATGAAGGCTTCTTGTTGGGTCTTCGAGATCGAAGAGATCAGAAGGCCTACCGAGATTCCGGCCAGGATGTAGAGCAAGGCGGCGATCAGCAGCGCGAGGCGCGATCCGCGAATGGGGATGTCGAACCAGTACACCGCGACCAGCGAGATGAGAACTAGATCGATGACCCCGACGAGTGCCACGGGAAGTGTCTTGCCTGCGATGAACTCGCGGGGCTCCAGCGGACTCACCATGAGTTGGTCGAGCGTTCCCAGCTCGCGTTCCCGCACGACCGAGAGAGCCGTGAGCAAGAGGCTCATGAGCAGAACCAGCACACCCACGACGGCCGGGACGTTGTACGTGCGGGACTCCAGATTGGGGTTGTACCAGGCGCGGGTGCGCAAGTCGATGCCGCCTGCGGGAAGGGCACCCGCCCGCGCCGCCCGGTCCAGTCCGAAGCGCTGGATGATCCGTTGGGCGTATGCTTGGGCCACGGTGGCCGTGTTCGACTCGGAGCCGTCCACCAGCACTTGGACCCGCGCAGGTCCTCCCGTGGCGAGACTGCGCGCGAATCCCCGAGGGATCTCAATCGCCAGGGTTGCCTGACCCCGGTCCAGCGCTTGGCTCAACTCCGCGGGGCGCCTCGCCCATCGCTCCACCGCGAAGTAGCCGGTGGCGCGAAAGGCGTCGATCAGCTCGCGCGACGCCGCCGTCCCGTCGTGATCCATCACGTGGGTGGCGGTGTTCTTTATGTCCGTGTTCACCGCATAGCCGAACATGATGAGCTGGATGATCGGGGCGACGAATATCATGAGACGCGTGCGGGGGTCCCGGATCAGCTGGCGCACCTCCTTGCGCACCATCTCCCGGACACGGAGCCTCGCCGCCGCGCTCACACGATCTCCTTGCGGAACACCTTGAGAGCGAGCCCGAGGCCGGCCGTGGTGAACACGGCCAGGGCGAGCGCGTCGGGCAACAGTACCGCGCCACCCACGCCCTTGAGAAAGATCCCCTTCGTTACCGTCACGTAGTAGCGGGCCGGGACGACGTACGTGAGGATCCGCAGCACGACGGGCATGTTGGGGATCGCGAAGATGAACCCCGACAGGAGCAGGGCGGGGAGATAGGTGGCGACCAGAGCGAACTGTGTCGCCAGAACCTGCGATTTGACCGCCGCCGATATGAATATCCCGAACCCCAAAGCTCCCACGAGAAAGAGGAGCGTGAGGCCCGCGAGGAGAAGCACGTTGCCCCTGAGAGGTACGTCGAACACGACGAGACCGGCCACGATCGCCAGTGCCACGTCGAACAGGCCGATCAAGACATAAGGGAGGAGCTTGCCGAGCACTACCTCGAACCGCGCGACCGGAGTGGCCGCGAGCTGCTCCATCGTGCCCCGTTCCCACTCCCGCGCGATCGTGAGTGCGGTGAGCATCGCCGCGATTATCGACATGATAACGGCGATTAGGCCCGGCACGATCATGTTCTTGCTCTCCAGGGTCTCGTTGTACCAGACCCTGGTGTCGGCCCGGGCAGGCAGCGCGAGCCGCCTCCCCCGAGCGAGGACCTCGCCGGAGTAGCCGGCCACGATCGCTTCGGCATAGCTCTGCGCGATCGTCGCCGTGTTTGCGTCTCCGCCGTCGAGCAGGAGCTGTACGGGTGCTCCGCGACGCGCCGCGAGGTCGCGCTCGAAGTCTCGCGGTATCACGAGCACTATTCGCGCCCGCCCGCGGTCGAGCACTTCGTCAGCACGACCGTGGTTGCTCAGGCGTTCGATGATGATGAAGTAGCCGGAGCTCGCGAATGCGTCCACCAGGCGGCGACTCGACGGCGTGTTACTGTGGTCCAGTATGGCCAGCGGGATGTTCTTGACGTCGAACGAGATCGCGTACCCGAAGAAGAGGATGAGCGCGAACGGGAGTAGAAACCCCAGTGCGAGGCTCCTGGGGTCGCGCCGGAGCTGGATGGCCTCCTTTCGGGCAACAGCCCAGAGTCGCGAGCGGCTCATCCTGCCTGGGCCCCCCCCTCGCGCCTGACCAGTGTGACGAACACGTCCTCGAGCGAGGGATCGACTTGACGCACCGACTCGCACGTCCGGCCTGCGCTCTCGAGGAGGTGCGGCACGTCTCGGAGTCCCGTCTCCAGGTCGGCGACCATGACGTGAAGCAGGCGCCCGAACATGGCGGCCTCCATGATGCCCGGTGCTCCCGTCAGAGCCTCCACTCCTCCGAACGGATCGTCGGTGGTCACCTCGAGAATCGGTTCCCGGACGGCGCGGCGGAGATCACCGGGACGGTCGAGTGCGATCAGTCGGCCGCGGTTCATGAGCGCGAGGCGATTACAGTACTCGGCCTCCTCCATGTAGTGCGTGCTCACGAGCACAGTCGTGCCCGCTCCGGCGAGGTCGTATATCAGGTCCCAGAAGCGGCGCCGCGAGGTGGGGTCCACACCCGATGTAGGCTCGTCGAGAAAGAGGAGCGGCGGCTCGTGCAAGACGGCACAGCCCAGGGCCAGCCGCTGCTTCCAGCCCAGGGGTAGCTCGGCGGTGAGGCGCCGGCGATGCTCGCGGAGGCCGGCCGTCTCCAGCACCCAGTCGCGCCGCTCATCGTACCGTGCGCCCGTTACCTGGTAGAGGCCTGCGAAGAGCCTGATGTTCTCCTCCACTGTGAGATCGCTGTACAGCGAGAAGAGCTGCGACATGTACCCGATGCTGCGCTTCACGGCCGCGGTCTCGAACACAATATCCCGACCTGCGACGAGTGCAGTGCCGGAGGTCGGCACCAGGAGGCCCGTCAACATCTTGATGGTCGTCGTCTTGCCTGCGCCATTCGGCCCCAACATGCCGAAGACCTCGCCCCGGGGCACCGCGAAGCTCACCCGGTCCACCGCTAGGAAATCGCCGAACTTGCGGGTCAGCTCATCCGTCCAGACGGCCTCACTCATCTCCGTCTCCCCGCTGCGCGAGCTCGATGAAGACGTCTTCCAGAGACGGTTGCTGAGCCGCCTCCTCGATTACCCGGACCCCTGCAGCCTCGAGCGCGGCTCGTGCGGCGGGCCAGTCACTTGCCGGGTCCCGGAACCAGACGTGTACGGCGTCCCCGAAGAGCGCAGCGCTGGTGACTCCGGGTTCCGTGCGCAGGACCTCGCGGGCCAGGCGTGGCCGATCCGCTCTCACCACGTGGATCGTGCGGCCGGTCATGCCCTGAAGGGCTCGCGGAGTGTCGAGCGCCAGGATTCGGCCGTGATCGAAGAATGCGACGCGGTCGCAGCGCTCCGCCTCGTCCAGGTAAGCCGTCGATATGACCACCGTCATGCCCGCTCCCACCATCTCGTGGATGATGATCCACAAGTCGCGCCGCGATATCGGGTCCACGCCGAAGGTGGGCTCATCGAGCAGCAGGATCTCGGGTTGGTGAATGAGAGCGCAGCACAGCCCGAGCTTCTGCTTCATGCCGCCCGAGAGGTGTCCCGCTAGCCGCCGCTCGAACGGCCCGAGACCGGAGAACCCGTAGAGGCGCTCGAGCCTCGGACCCCGCTCGGCGCGAGGCACCTGATACAGGTCGGCGTAGAACTCGATGTTCTCGCGCACCGTGAGGTCGCCGTACAGTCCGAATCGTTGCGACATGTACGCGATGTGGTGCTTCACGGCCTCGGGCCGCTCGGCGACGCTCACGCCCTCCAGCAAGGCATCGCCTTCGCTGGGCGGCAGGACTCCGGCGAGCATCCTGAGGGTGGTCGTCTTGCCGGCCCCGTCGGGACCCACGATGCCGAACAGCTCCCCCGCCTCGATGTCGAACGTGAGTCGAGAGACCGCACTAACCTCGCCGAAGCTCCTCGATAGGTCACGACATCGCACCGCGACTCGCGCCATGGAGTCAGCGACCGGCCGGCGCAATGCGCACGTCGGCGGGGAGTCCCGGCTTGAGATCGTAGCTTGGGTCGTCGGTGATCGCGACCTTCACCCGATAGACGAGCTTCACGCGCTCCTCAGTCGTCTGGACGTTGCGCGGCGTGAACTCGGCCTCGTCGGCGATAAAGACCACGCTTCCGCCGTAGGTGCGCTCCGGATAGGCGTCCGCGGCGATAGTTGCGCGCTGTCCCACGCTGATGCGCCCCACCTCGTCCTCGCGAACGTAAATTCGCACCCAGCGGTCATCGGGGTTCCGCAGCGTGAGCACTGGCGTTCCCGCACCGACGATCTCCCCGGGCTCGCGATGCCGCACGCTGACGACACCAGTGATCGGGGCGCGAATCACTGTCTTGTCCAGCAGCGCGTCGATCTGCGCCACCTGGGCTTCGACCTGAGCCACGACGGCACGCTGTGCCTGAATCGTCTCCGACCGCGGTCCCGCTTCCAGGATCTCGAGCTGCTCTTTGGCCGTCTCGAATTGGGCCTGTGCCAGTTCGAAGGCGGTCTCCTGCCGGTCGAGCTGCTCGCGGCTCACCGCACCCCCATCGAACAATCGCCGGGTTCGGTCTCGTACGCGCCGTGCCTCGGTGAGTTGCTGCTCCGCGGCCCGCAGGTTGGCACGACCCTGTGCCACCTCTTCCTCGCGGAATCCTGCGGATAGCTCCGTGAGTCGCGCTCGCGCCGATGCTTCCCGAGCAGCGGCCGCCCGTCTTCTCGCCAGGAGTTCGCTTCGATCCAACCGGGCCAGCTCTGTGCCCTGGATCACTCTGTCGCCTTCGCGCGCAGCGATGTGCTCGATCGTGCCCGGGGTCGAGAACCCGAGATCGATCTCCGTGGCCTCGACGGTGCCCGAGGCAACGATCACGTCTCCACCGCCGCGACCCCGGCTGGCCAGGACCGCTATCGCCGCGATCGCTGCAAGTCCCGCGACGATCCCCAAGCGTCTCTGCACCGTCATTGTTCCTCCTCCAGAGTTGCCTCCAACCACTCCAGTGACAGCTCGCCGGTGAGGCGTGCGACCTCCACTCTGGCGATGATTGCCTGATGTCGCGCTTCGATGAGCTGCGCGCGTGCCCTGCGGAGCCGGGACTCGGCGTCCAGGAACTCCGTCTCGGTGCCGCTACCCTCTGCCACGCGCAACGCCTCGATGCGCACGAGCTCGGTCAGGTGGCGTACCGCCGCCTCGACTGCAACCACCTGGGCATCGCCTCGGGCGACGGCGGATAGCGCGCGATCGGCCGCTTCTTCGGCGCGGAGCCGCGCGGAGAGATAGCGCTGTTCGGCTGCGCGCGCTTCCCAGTCGGTGCGTCGCAGGCGGGCCCCTCGCGCACCGCCTAAGAAGAGGGGATAGCCAAGTCGCAGCGCCGCCTGCCACTCACCCGTGACATCTCCACCCGCGGCACCGAAGCCGAGATAGCCCGCCGTGAGGTCGAGTGAGGGAAGCCAAGCGCTCTTTGCAGCACGGCGATTCCACCTGGCGGCCTGGAGCTCGAGCTGTGCCTTCCGGAGCTCGAGGTTGCCGCCGTCCAAACGGGCGAGCACGGCAGCCCGGTCCTCATGCCGCGCGGTGTGGGTGAGCCTCACCTCGGCCAGCCGCTCCGCCCGCGTCTCGCTCACGTTCACACCCACTGCGCGCGCGAGATCCAGCTCGGCCAACTCCAGCCTGCTCGCTACGTCCACTCCCTCGGCCTGCGTCTGCGCGAGTGCGGCGCTCACCTGGAGCAGTTGCACAGGGGCGGCGCGGCCTTCGCTCAGGAGTTGCTCCACGCGCAGGCTCTCGGCCTGGAGAGCTCTCACCCCCGCCTCGTGGGCGTCGGCCAGCCGTGCGGCCCCCAGCACCGCCAGGTAGCGGTGTGTGACCGTCGCGACGAGGTCCTGCGAGACTTGATCGAGGCCCACTTCCGCCGCACGGAAGGTGGCGCGACTGCCCCTCACTCGAGCCCGGCGCTCCCCGCCGTCGAACAGCGTGAGGGCGGCGGTCAGGTTTCCCTGAAGGAGTGTGCGGTCGAACTCGGGGGGCTCTGCGATGTCGAAGCCGTGGAGCGGCCGCACGATCATCGGCTCCTGAAACCGGGTGGCGGAGGCCCGGGCCCCGATCTGCGGCAGCCGCCGCGCTACAGCCTCGCCCACTTGGGCGGCGGCACCCTCCTCGAGAGCGCGTGCCTGGGCGAGATCAGGGTGGAACGCCAGGGCACGCTCCACGGCTTCCTGGAGCGTGAGCTTGGGTTTCTGAGGTCCCTGCCGCTCCCCGACGGCAGCCGTGGCGGGAGCGGCAACACCTTGAGACAGTGTAGCCAAGAGCAAGGTGGCCCGCATGAT
>JBHIEQ010000118.1:0-8253 GCA_046760725.1 Gemmatimonadales bacterium | reverse complement strand
AACTCGAACTCCAGCGTCGTTGCCTCCAGGGGCGCACCAGAAATGTTTGTGACGGTCCCGTTCAAGACCGGTGCCCCTTCAGTCGGAACGAACTGTGTCACGGTGACGCCCCACCCCATGCCTCCTCGAGCCGCCTCGAGGTACGCTCGGGCGGAATCCCGCTGTCCGTTCAGGTCCCAAGCGGCAGCCAGCATCCGCACCGCCTGCGGGTTCAGGGGGTCGAGCGAGATCAGGCGCTGAGTCAGTTCCAGCGCTCGCTCCGCATCCCCGAGCGTGTACAACGCCGTGCTCGCGATCAAGAGAGCCGTCGCATGATACGGGTTGCGGCTCAGCGCCGCCTCGAGCAGCCCTACAGTCTCCTCCAGGTGCCCGCTTCTAAACAGGGCTATACCGGTCTGCACTACATTGCCCTGGTCGAACTCCTCGGCCGATGTTACCAGCTCGATCAGCGTGCTCATCATCGCCGAGCTGCCCGCCGTGGATGCGAGACGCAACACTCTCAGGGCGGTTGTCACGTCTTCCGGAAACGCCTCGAGGTACTCTCGGTACGCCTCGAGAGCGGGGCCCATCGCGGCATCCACCGCGGTGCTCTCTGCGTTCATCGTGGGAGCGATTTCGTCCCGCCGCGCTCGCGCCGCCGCGAGGCGCGTCTCCAGGGCGGTGGAGTCGCGCTGCACGGCCTGTGCCACCTCGGGGCGGAGGTTCTTCCCCGCCCATTCCTCGATGAGGCGCGCGAGCATCGTGGAATCCCGCTGAATGTTGCGCAATGCCGAGTCGCGGCTGAGCCGAACGGCGTCGATCCGCCTGAGCGCGGGCTCGCCGGCGCCGCGCGACTCCAATGCGCGAGCCAGCTCCAGCATCGCCCGCTGCCGGCGGCGCGCAAACTCCGGGTTGTCGCCCGCGAGCCGATTGCCTATCTCGATGTAGGCGGCCGCGGAATCCAGCTCACCCGTGGACGAGAACACCTCGCTCATGAAGAAGGGCGTGTTGGCGTCGCCAGGATCGAGCCCGCGAGCGGCGCTGAAAAGCGCCATCGCCCTCTCGTGCTGGCCCTCCTGCCAGGACTGCAGTGCCTGAGCCAGAACGTCGGGCTGGAGCTTGAGTCGATACTGCGACGCGTCGTCTTCGCATTCGGGTGCCAGGGCCACCGCCTTCCGAAAACTCGAGTCCGCCCCGACCCCGTCTCCCCGATACACGAAGTACCTGGCCAGATAGTACCACGCCGCCGGATTATCGCCCTGGTCTCGCTGGCTGATCGCGCGCACCAACACCTCGTACGCTTGATCGAAGCGGGCTTCCCTTTGTTCCGGAAACTCGCTCTCGACTCCCACCTTCAGGTGAATCATCCCGTCGTTGACCAGGCGGTCCCCGGGTCGGATGTTGCACGGGGGCTGGGGTTCCACCCAGACGTCCTGTGCCCGGACGGAGGCCGCGGAGGCCGAGAGTGCGAGGACCGCGGCCATGCCCGGCGCCAGCTGAGGTCGAAGACGCAGCATGGGATCCCCCAATTGTACGGGCCTGCCCCTCGGCACCGCGCTCAAGGCTTACTCGGGGGGCGGCGGTGTGGGAAGCCCGGTCAGGCGGTCGTGCGCCCGGCCTTCTTCCGCTGTCTGATCTTTCGTGGTCGCGGCCGCCTCTTACCGAATGTGCCGCGATAGAGTTTGCCGCGTCGAGTCTTCTTGTCGCCCTTGCCCATCGCAAGTTGCCGCGTCGATCACATCATCCGATCCGGTGTCGCTCCCGCGTCGGCCCCGGGGTGGCGGCCCGGGGATCGCGGCAGAGAGCGGGCGACCGGATTCGAACCGGCGACGTCCAGCTTGGGAAGCTGGCATTCTACCCCTGAATTACGCCCGCCAGGGCGGGACCCGCGGGCCCCCACCGAAAGAAGATTGCCTCGATTCGGCGATCCCGCTACGGGCTCACGTCGCAGCGCCACCCCACGACGCCCTCGCTGGGCGGACTGAAACCGATGGGGTTGGAGGCGTTGACGGGTAGCGTCACGGGATCCACCGTCCCCGAAGCCACCACCGTGCCCTTGGCGTCGAGGAAGTCGCAGGTGATCGCCGGTACTTGCACCTCACGATCCCGAAGATTGACCACCCGCGCCTGAAACACCGATCCGCCCGGAGACAAGTCGAAGAGGTCCACCCACAACTCGAAGTCCATCCCGCCCACACGCTCCAAGACCGCCTCGGTGGAATCCGAGTTTTGCTGGAGCTGGTAGGCTGCGGCCAGCATCCGCTGGGATTCCGAGTTCAGGGGGTCGATCTCTACCAGCCTGCGCGCGTACCGTGCCATTTCCTCGGCCACTGCGCGCCGCTCTTGGTCGGAGCCCACCTCGTCGGCCAGGGCGAGGTACGTGTTGGCCAAATTGAACAGACCGAGCCTCGAGTAAGGGTTCTTTCCGAGCCCGGCCTTGTAGGCCCTCACGGCGATTTCGAAGCGGTCCGACAAAAAGAGCTTCTCGCCTACCCCGAAGAGATCTTCGGCACTCATCACGTCGGCGCGTCCCAATACACTGTCATACATGACCATCGCCAGGTCCTCTTTGCCCGCGCCGATGTACGCGTCCGCGAGCCCCAGCAACGCCTCCGAGTTGTCCGGATCGATCTCGCGGTACCTCTGGTACCAGGCGGCGGCCGAATCCCACAACTCCGGCGAATCTT
This sequence comes from Gemmatimonadales bacterium, assembly GCA_046760725.1. Classification (GTDB taxonomy): domain Bacteria; phylum Gemmatimonadota; class Gemmatimonadetes; order Gemmatimonadales; family GWC2-71-9; genus JBHIEQ01. Next base: position 5,587 of record JBHIEQ010000118.1, on the reverse strand, counting down.
GCATCTCGGCGTCCATGCTGTAGAGGAGCCCGATGTTCAGGATCGTCGTGTAGTAGTCGTTGGCCCTCGAGGAGTCGCTTATACCTATGTCCACGACCGTCTTGTAATAGTGGAGCGCGCTGTCGATTTCACCCTCGGCCCCGAATATGCGGCCCAGGTAGTAGAACCCGACGTTGTCCTTGTCGTATATGACGTTCGCGGCCCGTAGCAGATCTTTTCCGCCCTCGAGGGCTCCGCTCTGCAGCGAATCAATGGCGCCGTTGATGATGGGTACCCACATGAACTGCCTGTGATAGTCGATGTCATCGCCGCATTCCGGCACCATCTCCTCGGCCTTCCGGAAGGCGGAGTCGGCGCCCACGACGTCGCGCCGCAGCTCGTACGCCCGCCCGAGAAAATACCACACCGCCGGATTCTCGACTTCGCCCGCGCCGAGAGCCTCCCTCAGGTTGCGAAAGCCGTCCTCCAGCATGCGCTCGGCCTGGGCCGAATCCTCCTCTTCCGTCGCGCCCTTGAGGTAAACGATGGCGCCGTTCACCAGGTAATGCCCCGTGTTCAGCTCGCACTGTGGCTGCAGCCAGCTCGCGGGGCGCTCGCCGGGCAGAGGCGCCTGGGCCAGTGCGACACCGCCGCCGAACGCAACGCCCGCTGCGATTCCCACCACCACGAAACGTGTCTTCATTCCTGAGGCTCCTTTTTTCACACTGAACTCAGGACTGCCCCCCGTCGCGAAGCACCTCTTCAGCACGCCGCTCCGCGTCCCGAGACACCTCCAATGCCGGGCGTCCCAGACGATCGGCCGCCGCAACCACATCCACATACTCCGGCTTGAGTCGCCGGCCAAAAGGGCCGTCACACTTTGACTCGTACACTGATAGCTCGTTCCAGCTCCACACTCACCTCGTGCCGGGGCAAGGTGTTGCGCAGCGCGGTCCAGCGGCGAATGCCTGCCGTCGTGCTGTGCGTGAACAGTGCCTGGGCTACGCTGTCGGCGGCCTCGGGTGGCGTCAAGGCCTCGAGCCGAATGCTGACGCGTCCCTTCTTCCCCTGAGTCGGCCACACCATGCAGTCGAGGGCCCCGGCGTCAAGCACCGCCTGGCGCAGCGGCTCGATGTACTCCGGTTGAAGGTCGTCCAGGTCGGTTGCCACAATCTCGATCACGCCCGCCTCGGGCGCTCCCTCGGCCAAGATGAGCCGCAGCGCATTGGGGTAGGTCTCCGGGTCACGGTGACCAGCTCCCCAATGGCTCGACGTGACCCTCCAGCTCTCTGGTGGCGGACCGTTCGAGAGGACCCGTAAGAGAGCCGCTCCCGTGGGTGTCGTGGCCTCACCGGCCACGGGACCCCAGGTCCGCAACTCGCAACCCTCGAGGAGATACAGCGTAGCCGGCGCCGGTACGGGCAGGTGACCGTGTGCAGCCTCCACCCATCCATCGCCCACGGCTACGGGCAGGTTGTAGATCGCGCCCACTTGGAGTCGCTCGAATCCCTCGATCGCCCCCACGATGTCCAGCAGGGCGTCGGCTGCGCCCACCTCGTGCAAGTGCACGCTGCCCGGCGGCACGCCATGGGCGCGTCCTTCGGCCGCGCCGATCAACTCGAACGCATCAATCGCCCTGCCCTTGACCCGGTCGGACAGCGGAGCACCCTTGACCATGTCTATTAGCTTCCCAACATGGCGTCCGTGTCGTCCGGCACCCCCGCCGGCGCTTTCAACCGCTACGCTCACTTTGGTGGCCGCGAGACCGGCACGCTCCACGCGCTCGACACGCACTGCGACGTGATCCAAACCGAGGCGGGACGGCAGAGACTCGAGCCACTGCTCGCCCGCTCCGGCGTCCACTAAGGCGCCGAGCGTCATGTCGCCGCTGATCCCGGCGAACGGGTCTATGACCGCAATGCGCATCAGATTCCCGAAGGGCCGACGAAATATCGGTCAGTCATAGCGATATAGCCACCCAGCACCGGTGTTGAAGATAACGACCCGTGCATCGCCCCCGATCGTACCCTTCGCAATGAGGACCTCCAGGGCCGCGAGCGCCGCTCCGCCCTCGGGGCCGGCGTCGATCCCCTCGGACTCGACCAGGCGCCGGGCCGCACCGGTGAGGGCGTCGTCTTCCACCGCTACCGCGGTGCCACCCGTTTCCCGAATCGCCCGGAGAATGAGTCGCCCACCCAGGGGCGCCGGTACCCTCAGGCCCCATGCCACGGTGCGTGGGTCTTCCCAGGGCCGGGTCTGCTCCTCCCCTTTCTCCACGGCCCGTACGACCGGGGCGCATCCCGCCGACTGGACGGTGATCAGCTTGGGTGGCTTCGTGTCGATCCACCCCGCGTCTCGCAGCTCGTTGAACGCCTTCCACATGCCGATGAGGCCCGTGCCGCCGCCCGTGGGATAAACAACGGCGTCCGGCAGGTCCCAGTCGAGCTGCTCGGCCAACTCCAGGCCCAGTGTCTTCTTACCCTCGATACGGTACGGCTCGCGCAGCGTCGATACGTCGAAGGCTCCATGCTCCCGCGTGTATTCGCGCGCTGCGCGCCCGCAGTCTCCGATGTGTCCGTCGATCACAGACAGCTGCGCACCCAGGACCTGGATTTGCTGCAGGATTCGGCGTGGGGTCGTCGCCGGGGCGAACACCTTGACGTTGACTCCGGCGCGCCGTCCGTAGGCGCTCAAGGCGACTCCCGCATTCCCGGCGGTGGGCACGACGAGCTCTGTCGCTCCTGCGGCGACCGCACGGGTCACTGCCGCCGAGAGCCCCCTGGCCTTGAAGGAGCCCGTCGGATTCTGCGATTCGTCCTTGAGCAAGAGCTGCCGGATTCCAATCCCGCTAGCGAGTCGCCGTAGCTCGAGCAGGGGTGTCCATCCCTCTCCCAGGGTGACCGGTTCCTCGTTGGTGGCGAGGGGAAGCCACTCCCGATAGCGCCACATGTTGCCGACGGCGCCCGCCAGGTCGGATCTCCTTTGGAACGGGGGCAACTCGTTGTACCGTACGAGCCAGGGTGACCTGCAATCGGGACAGACCGTTGGCAGTCCGTCGGGCGAGGACGATGCGGCACAGCTCGAACAATGCAGCGACCAGGGAAGAGTCACGATCGTAGGTGGCTGAGGATTCGGTCGGCCAGTTTGAGCGAGAACCCAGGGAGTGCCGCGATCTCCCGTGCGCTGGCGAGGCGAACACCGGCGAGGCTGCCGAATGCTTCGAGAAGCTGTCGTCGCCGTTTCTCCCCTACGCCCGGGATGTTGAGCAGCTCCGACGTGACGGTGCGGGCTCCGCGGCGTTTCCGACTGTATGCCACAGCGAACCTGTGTGCCTCGTCCCGGGCCCGCTGGAGAAGGCGCAGCGAAGGCGACCGCCCTGGGAGTCTCAGGGGAGTCCGTCTTCCGGGCAAGAAGACCTCCTCCTCCCGCTTTGCAAGGCTCGCCACCGGGAGTTCTACTCCGGTCTGGGACAGCGCCTGAAGGGCTGCGGTCAGTTGACCCTTGCCGCCGTCGATCAGCATTAGGTCGGGAAGCTCCTTGTCCTCGGCGAGCCTCCGTGTGACGAAGCGGGTGACGACCTCGCGAACGCCGGCGTAGTCGTCGGGCGCGGGCGCCACGGAGGTCTCTTTCTCCTCCATCTCCTGCCCCTTGACCCTGAACCGCCTGTACTCACTCTTCTTGGGCCTGCCCGCCTCGAACCACACGAGTGAGCCCGACGTGTTCCGGCCCTGGTCCGTGGATATATCGATGCACACGAAGCTGCGCGGCACGGCCGCGAGTCCCAGGTCGCGACCAAGCGCGTACACGGGGTCCTCCGATCGCTCGTCCGCCTCGAACGACTCTATGCGGAAGCCTTCCATGAGGTGGCGCGCGTTTTGGTCGGCGAGTGCCGTGAGCCTCTGTTTCGCCCCCCGCTGGGGTACCGCCCACCGGGTCTCGGGTGTCAGTCCAGCAAGGGCGTCTATGTCGGACGGCGCAAACGGAAGGAGCGAGAGGCGCGCGCGCGCTTCGGCTGGCACGTAGTGCTGCACGAGGAACGCGCTCAAGACGGCGGCGTCCGACGCCTCCTCACCGCACTCCAGAAAACGATCTTCCCTTGCCACAACCCTGCCGCCCCGCACTCGGAGGATCACGCCGACTGCATCGTCGCCGTCGCGGGCGTATCCTATGGCGTCGGCGTCGCGGACCCCACCCACATATTCCACCGTTTGCGGCTCCTCCAACTGTTCCAGCCACTTGATGCCGTCCCGGATCTCGGCGGCGCGCTCGAAGTCCATTCTCGAAGAGGCTTCTTCCATGCGTTCACGTAGTCGCGAGCGAACCTCGACGGTGTTTCCCTCCAGGAAGGTGAGAACGTCATCGATCATGCGCCTGTAGTCATCCCGGTCCTGGTATCCAACGCACGGCGCGAGGCAGCGGCTGATGTGGTAGTCGAGGCAAGGGCGCTCCGGGCGTTCGGCCGGCAGCCGATAGTGACACGAGCGCACCGTGAAGATCCGACGGATTATCCGAAGCGTGCGTCTCAGCGTACTCACGTCCGTGTACGGCCCAAAGTACTTCGCCCCCTCGATGTTCAGACGTCTCACTACCAGGACACGTGGAAACGGCTCACTGAGGGTAACGGCGATGCGCGGATAGCTCTTATCGTCGCGCAGCAGAGTATTGAATCGCGGCCGGTATTGCTTGATGAGGTTGTTCTCAAGGAGGAGCGCCTGCGACTCGGTGGGAACGACGATCGTCTCGAGGTCCGCAGCCTGATGCCGCAACATGCGGCTCTTGAGACTGTCGTCCCGACCCGCCCCAAAGTAGTTCTTGACTCTCTGCCGCAGCCTCTTCGCCTTGCCCACATAGAGGACGTTGCCGGAGCCATCCTTCCACAGATACACGCCCGGTCCGTCCGGGAGGGACTCTATTCTGCGCGCGAACTTCTCGGGTGTGCCGTCGACCATGAGCGAAAACTAACGCGGTACTAATGGAGCTTCACACGCCGTACAGCGTTCCACAGGGCCACCGCCTCCGGGTGTCTCAGGAGCAGGGTCATCGTCCCGTAGACGAGGCCGAACAAGCCCAGTGCGCTCCCGGCGATCACCCAGGGGTGCTCGCCCGCGAGTGATGTGGCGAGGGTCGCTCCGGCGGCCGCCGCCGCCAGTCCGGCGAGAACGACGGCCCCGAACGTTCGTTGGAACCGGATCCCGAGGAAGCGACCCAGCTTGCCCGTGAGCCGCCAGTAGTTGAGGCTGCTATTGGTGTACGCCGCGATCGACGCTCCCAACGCAATTCCCGCGGGTCCCAGCTTCAGCATGAGGAGATAGGCCGAAACCGCCCCGACGATGACCGAGACCGCCGCGATCCGCACCGGCGTCTTCGTGTCTCCCAGCGCGTAGTGGCCCGACGCGAACAACTTGACCGTTGCCTGGGCGGGCACGCCGATCGCATAGGCCGCGAGCACCCCGGCAGCGACCGCGGTCTCGCGGCTGCCGAACTCGCCCGTCTGGAACAGGGCCGCGATTATCTCAGCAGGCAGAGCCGCGAACGCTATGGCCGCGGGGATCACGAAGAACCCGAGTCTCTCGGTGGAGCGGCCCAGCTGGTCGGCTATGACCTCGCC
>JBHIEQ010000117.1:0-8278 GCA_046760725.1 Gemmatimonadales bacterium | reverse complement strand
GGTCTATCCGGCGGATTTCTTCAAGGTCCGGGATGTGACGTTGCGGCTTCCCATCTCGTTCCTGGTGCCGGGCGGTCGGACCGCGAGCTTGACGCTCTCGGGCCGGAACGTCTGGAGGTGGCGCAACAAGGACATGCCTCTCTTTGACCCGGAGATGATGGGCAATGAGGGGATGAACGCGTCGGTCCGTTCCATTCTCGAGCATGTCCCACCACCGGCCACCTACACCGCCTCGGTGCGTGTAATCTTTTAAGAGAGGGGGTGACTCATGCGCAATCAGAAGCTTCAGTATCACGCGCGTCGAGGCCTCCTCGCTTTGACGGCGGGCGTCGTAATCGTGGCAGCGTGCGACGTCACCAATCCCGGCCCCGTGCAGGACGCGTTCCTCAACAGGCCGGAGGCCTGGCCGGGGCTCGTGAACGGGATGGGACGCGATTTGGCCGACGCACTCAACTGGATCGCCTACACCACGGCCGCCGTGTCCCGGGAGATTCACCCTTCGGGATCCACCGGGAGCTACGGGATCACGATCCTGGAGCAGCAGGGCGAGCTGGTGTACTACGAGAACAGCACTGACTGGAATCTTGCCCAGCGGGCTCGCTGGGTTGCGGAGGAAGGGATCCGACGTCTGACCGGTACTGACCCCTACGAGGCGCCGGAAACCCCACCCGACCCCGATCTGCTGGCTCAGGCCTACCTGTGGGCCGGGTACGCTAACCGCCTCCTGGCGGAGAACATGTACGGCAACAGCGCCGGATGCGAGGTGGTCATTGACGGTGGAGCAGCCGTTCAGGGTACGGAGTACTTCACCCGCGCGGAATCCAACTTCACCAGCGCGATGAACACCGCGCAGAGCAGCACAATCAAGCTGGCCGCGCAGGCGGGTAGAGCCTCGATTCGGGTGCACACGGGCGACTGGACCGGTGCCGTGGCCGATGCTCAAGCAGTAATAGCAGCGGATCCCAACTTCGTCTACCAGATGGAGTATCACGACATCGGTGACGACGACCAGGCCAACAGAATCTACTTCTCCACCGCGGGGGAACCGTACCGCGCGCACACCACGTGGAACACGGTTTACGGGGACTCGACGGAGGCCGGGCCTCCGGGATCGTACATTCAGTTCGAGCCCAACGACCCGCGCGTACCGCGGCTCGTCCAGCCCGGTGAAGTAGGGGACGCAGCCATCGAGTGTTGCGGCAAAGTGCCCTGGTGGCCTCAGACCAAATACGCAAACGAGTCGGCGGACATCGATCTGTCATCCGCGGAGGAGATGCAGCTGATCATTGCAGAGAACTATCTCCGCAACGACGACATCCCCAACGCGATGGCGATCCTCAACCAGCTCAGGGCCGACGCCGGTCTCACGACGACGTGGGCTCCGGCCGACATCAACGAGGCCTGGCAGGCCCTGATGCGGGAACGCGGGATAGAGCTTTGGCTCGAAGGGCGGCGTCTAAGCGACCTGCGTCGCTGGGATGCGGAAGGGCGCTCCGGCCTGCTCGATCCGCTCGAAGCAGTGGGGACCGGCGCGTTCCCATGGGCGCCGTCCCATCTGAGAACCAGGTCGTTCTGCTACCCGATTCCCGAGTCGGAGCGGGAGACCAATCCGAATCTGCCGCTGACCCCATAGCGGCCCGCCGGAACCACCCTCCCAACGAGGAGGTCGTGGAGAGGCGACGGAAAGACTCGACCGGCCGGCATCACGCCGCCGGTCGAGCTCTTTTCTGCGGCCACACACTCATACATTGAGCCGCATCCGCCGCGAGGGTTGCCTACTTCGTTGCCCGCGGCGCCCTCAGTAACTTGAAGATGAACGCAGCGAGGTCCCGTAGCACGGCCGCGTCAAGGACATGGACGAATTCGGCCGTCGGTGTGCCGTGCCGGGACCGCATAGGAGAAGCGAAGTGACGAACAGGCTTGCCAAACTCCTCGCGTTGTGGGTCGCAGCTTTCACGCTGGGCTGCTACAGGTACGTTCCCGTGGACCTGGACGCGGTGCCGGTGGGAACGCGCGTCCGCGCATTGCTCACCACTGAGGGACGGATCGGGGTCCGGATGCGGGCCGGGCTCGTTGTGGAGTCCCTCAAGGGGACCCTCATTCAGAAGGACGCCGATACGCTCCTCTTTGCCGTGCAGTGGGTCGGCCCGTGGTCCGACTATGGGGGACGGGCGACCGTGGTTCGGCATGTGAAGGTTCCGCGAGGAGACGTAGTGCACGTCGATCGCAGGGAGCTCGACAAGACCAAGACGTACAGCCTGGTTGGCGGCGTCGTCGCGGCAGGCGCTGTGGGGAGCTACCTGGTCTTCCGGCCGAGAGAGCCTGGCGGAGGACCGCTCCTGCCCCCCGTCCAGCCTGAAGAGAGGGTGCAGGTGGTGCTGCTTAGTGCGCCCCTTCCACCGGTCCCTCGGTGAGGCGGTTGGCGGTTAGCGTTTTCGCAGCAGCAGCACGGCGAACCACTGGCGCTCGTCGGTGAACACGCGCTCCACACTGAAATCGAAGCAGGCGACGAACCGCTCCAGGTGCTCCAGCACGAACTTGCGGGAGATCTCGACCAGGATCTTCTCGCCCTCCTCGATGGGGATGGTCCTGTCTAGCGGCTCCACGTAGATGTCCTGCGCCTCCAGGAACTCGGCGAAGATCTCGATCCGCTGCCATTCCTCGTTGTAGCGGGCAACGTGCCGGATGCGGTCGGTGTCGATCCTGGAGCCCAGCTCGCGGTTCATGCGCTCGAACAGGTTCTTGGTGAACTTCGCAGTGACGCCCGCCGAGTCGTTGTAAGCCGCCTCCAAGACGGAAACGTCCTTCACAAGATCGACACCCAATAGGAAGTGGTCGTCCGCCGGAATCGCAGCCGCGACCTCGTCCCAGAACACGTACGACTCGGCGTGTGCGAAGTTGCCTATGGTGCTCCCCAGGAACACGAGCATGGCGGGCGAATGCCCTGCGATGAGTGGAAAGGCATCCTCGTAGGTGCCCACCACGCCGCCGAACCGCACCGTGGGGTAATCTCGCGCGATGCGTTTCTTGGCCTGGTGGAGAGCGGTGGCGCTCACGTCCACGGGGACGTATGCGACCCCGAGTCCGTCCGCCGCGTACGCCGCGAGCAGACGATCCGTCTTCACGGCGCTCCCCGCTCCCAGCTCGACCAGCGTGACCGGACCTGTCATTCGGGCGATGTCCGCGGCGTACGTCGCAAGGATCTCCGTCTCAGTGCGCGTGGGATAGTACTCGGGCAGGTGCGTGATCTCATCGAACAGCGCGCTACCGGCCGCGTCGTACAGAAACCGGACCGGCACCCAACGTGGGGTGTCGCTCAGTCCCAGTGTCACGGCCCGGGCGAACTCGCGCACCGCGGCGGGCGCGGAGCGATTGACGTTGGGGCGCGAGTCGGCATGTGGAGCGGTCATCGTACCTGCAACGTACCCCGCAGACAGGAACGCGCAACGATCTGGCGGACGCATGGCAAACAGGCGTACACTGCGGGAGGTTCCCAAAGAGCGAGCGGGGCGCAGCGGCGGGGGCGCGGGGCCCGGGACACAGCGATGAGATGAGATGAAGGGGAACGCACAATGAAGCCACCCACCAGACTTTGGCCTCTTCTCTTTGTACTGCTCGCTCTGGCGTGCGGCGAGGGGCGGTACGACATCCTGATCCGCGATGGGCGGCTGCTCGACGGGAGCGGCAACCCGTGGCGCTACGCCGACGTGGCAATCGCTGGTGACCGCATTGCCCATGTGGGCGATCTCGATGGCGCCCGCGCCGAGACGGTGATCGATGCAGGCGGTCTATATGTCGCACCCGGCTTCATCGACGCGCACAGTCATGCCGGTCCCGCCCTGGCGACTGCGGAGCTGAGCCACGCGCAGCCGCTTCTCGCGCAAGGGATCACGACAGTGTTCGTTAACCCGGACGGCGGCGGGCCGGTCGATCTCCGGGCGCAGCGCGATTCCCTGCTGCGAGACGGACTCGGCGTGAACGTGGCGTTGCTCGTGCCTCACGGCTCGGTGCGGCGCGCGGTAGTGGGGATGGATGATCGCGCGCACTCCACTGAAGAACTGGACAGCATGCGGGCGCTTGTGCGCGCCGGCATGGAGGCTGGTGCGTTCGGTCTGTCGTCGGGTCTGTACTACGCTCCCGGAAGCTACGCTCCGACGGAGGAGGTGATCGAGCTGGCCAGAGTGGCGGCCGAGTTCGGCGGCGCCTACACGAGCCACATCAGGGACGAGGCCGACTACAACATCGGATTGGTCGCGGCGGTGGACGAGGTGATCAGCATAGCTCGCGAGGCGCGCCTCCCTGGTGTGGTGACTCACATCAAGGCGTTGGGTCCCAGGGTGTGGGGTCTGTCGTCGATTGTGGTGGATCACATCGAGCGCGCGCGCGCCGGTGGGATCGAGGTGTACGCCGACCAGTATCCGTACACCGCGTCTCAGACGTCCATCACCGGCGCGCTGGTACCCCGCTGGGCGCTGGCCGGTGGGCGCGACAGCCTCAGGCGGCGCCTCGAGTCGCCCGCCGACCGGGCTCGCATGCGGGCCGAGATGCTGGAGAACTTGCACCGAAGAGGGGGCGCCGGGCGGCTCCAGTTCGTGCACTACGAGCCTGATCCCTCCGCGGACGGGAGAACGCTCCTCGCGGTCGCCCGTGAGCGCGGGCTCGAGCCGGTCGATCTGGCGCTGGAGTTCCTCGCGGAGGGCGGCGCGGGTCTGGTGTCGTTCAACATGAGGGACGAGGACGTGGAGACCCTCATGCGAAGGTCGTGGACGATGACCGCGTCGGACGGCGGTCTCGTGCCCATGGGGCGCGGCTCACCGCATCCCAGGAGCTACGGCACGTTTCCGCGGAAGATCCGCCACTACGCGGTCGAGCGGGGCGTTGTGGATCTCGCCTTCGCAGTTCGGAGCATGACCGCGCTGCCGGCGAGCGTATTCCGGATGCGCGATCGAGGCGTGATCCGGCCGGGTGCCATGGCCGACGTCGTGGTGTTCGATCTGGAGCGACTGCGCGACACGGCCACGTACGAGGACCCCCATCAGCTTGCCGAGGGGATGGTGCACGTGCTAGTGAACGGCACGCTTGCCGTTACCGACGGCGAGTTCACGGGCGAGCTCGCGGGTCGGGTGCTGGAGAGGTAGTCGCGGCATCCGCGGCGTATCCGCGGTATCCGCGGCTGAAGCCGCGGCTCGGCCATCTGTCGCTGAAGCGACGGCGGCATCCGCGAGCATCCCGCGGCTCGGCCATCTGTCGCTGAAGCGACGGTATCCACGTGAGAAGCGAACTACGAAGGGGACGCGCTTACCAATTCCTCCAGGGCTTCTCTTAGCTGACGCTCGATCGTCTCCTTTCTCCGCCGCTGCGTTTCTGTGGGCGGGTAGAGGCTCCCCTGTCTCACACCTTGACCGTTGAACTGCGAAGCCAACGAGGCGAGTTGGCCCATGAGCTGCCGCAGGCGCCGCGCGATCGCTTGGGCTTCGTCGCCACTCAGGCCGCGTGCGGTCTCGGCAGCCCGGCTAGCCTCCTTTTGAAGCTCCAGTAGCGACACCAGAAACGCCTCGCGGCTCACCCAATCCTCTTGGGTGAGAGGCATGAGCGGATCGCCCTTCACTCTCACCGACCGAGTGGCGCGCGCCGTGCCAGCCTCCAGCGTGACCGTGTAGGTTCCCGGGGACACGAAAGGACCTCTCGGCGCCACGGGGTGAGGCAGGACAGGCAGGGCCTCCGGCCCTTGCGCACCACCGCCGCCGAACCCGAACGAGAACTCGGGGGGCTGTTCGTGACGCAGGTCCCAGACAACACGATGCATGCCTGCAGTCGCGGGCACGTTGAGTGTGCGGACTACGCGCCCCGCGGCATTCGCTACGGTGATCGAAGCCGAGTCGCGATCCTCGCGCAGGTAGTAGGTGAGAATTGCTCCCTGGGGCGGGTTCTCGCCTGCGAACGCCGCCTGACCCCTGTAGGACGTGTCCTTCCAGTACTGGAAGATCACGGCGTCGCGAACCGCGAAGAGGTGGGCGTCCGACTGCGCGACCGAGAGCGTCCACTCGGCAAGCGGCGTCACGTCGTCGAGGATCCAGATGCTGCGGCCGTGGGTCGCGACCACGAGATCGTTGTCGCGGGGATGGATCTCGAGATCATCATAGAGGGTGGTGGGAGTGCTCATGCGCACCCAATTCCCTCCAGCATCTGTCGAGACGTACAGCGCGTGCTCGGTCCCCAGAAACACGAGGTCAGGATTCCTCCGGTGCTCGACGATGACGTTGACCGAGCCCGACGGCAGGTTGTTCGTTCGGTTCTCCCAGGTGTGGCCGAAGTCATCGGTGTGGAACACGTACGGCGCGAAGTCGCCGTCACGATGGGCGTCGAACGTGACCCATGCGGCACCCGGTGACGCCGCCGAAGCGAGAACGCGGCTCACATAGGTGCCCGACCGCACGCCCGTGACGTTGCGGGACACCTCTGTCCAGCTCGCACCCCCGTCCCGCGAGACCTCGACGTTTCCGTCATCGGTCCCCACCCAGAGGATGGCGGGATCGAGCGGCGACTCGTCGATCGTCACGATCTCGCCGAATGAGCTGGTGCCGTCGTTGCGCGACAGCGTTATGTCGGCGCCCCGGACGCCCATGAGGGGCAATGTGTCGCGATCGATCTGTCTCGTGAGATCCTCGGTACGAGTCCAGCTCACCCCCCGGCCGCGCGAGATGAAGAGTCGATTGCCTCCCACGTAAATGACTTTGGGATCGTGCTGCGACACCAGACTGGGCGAGACCCAGTCCCACCTGTAGTCGGGCTCTCCCTCAGGAGGTATGGGCCGGATGTCCAGCAGATCTCCCGTCACGGCGTCGAGCCTGGTGTAGCTGCCGTTCTGGGCGTTGCCGTACACGTACCGGTGATTGGTGGGATCCGGTTGCCAGTACATACCGTCGCCGAAGCCGATCTGGCGCCAATCGTCGTTGATGATGCCGATCCAGTGCCTCGTCGCACTCGGCCCCATCCACGAGTGGTTGTCTTGCATCCCGCCGTAGACGAAATACGGCTCGCGCATGTCGAGGCCGATCGCGTAGAACTGTCCTATGGGCAGGTTGGCGAGCTTCTCGTAGGTGAGACCCATGTCCCAGGTCTCGTGGAGCCCGCCGTCGCCCGCGAGGTAGAAGTGTTTCGGGTTGCCGGGGTCGATCCACATCGTGTGGAAGTCGCTGTGCACGCCGACGTCGTAGGTCGGCCGTGTGGGCAGTCGCTCGAACGTTCGCCCCCCGTCCTCGCTCTTGTATGACTCGGTGCCCAGCTCGTAGATCCGATTCTCGTTGGTGGGGTCGATGTAGATGTGGGAGTAGTACATGGGGCGCTGATTGAGACGGTTCACTCTCTCCCACGTCTCGCCCCCGTCCTCCGAGCGGTAGGTTCCCCGCTCTTCCGCGTGCTCGATCAGTGCGGCAAGCACTCGCGGGTTGGTGACGCTTATCGCGAGCCCGATGCGGCCCTTGTCACCTCGCGGGATGCCATTGGTGAGCTCGCGCCAAACGTCTCCGCCGTCCGTGGTCTTGTAGATGCCGCTCCCCGGACCGCCGCCGTTGAACCCCCAGGTGCGGCGTTGGCGCTGATATGCCGCGGCGTAGATCGTGTTCGGATCGGAGGGATCCATCACCATGTCCACGACGCCCGTTAGCGTATCGATGAAGAGCACCTTGCTCCAATTGCGACCCCCGTCTTCGGTCTTGAACACGCCGCGCTCGGTGTTGGGCTTCCAGAGATTCCCCAGAGCCGCGACATACGCAACGTCGGGATTGGTGGGGTGAACCAGCACGCGTGCTATATGCCGCGTCTCCTCGAGTCCCAGGTGCACCCAGGTCTCGCCGCCGTCGGTGGAGCGATAGACTCCGTCACCCCAGGAGGTGCTCTGTCGGTTCTGCTGCTCGCCGGTGCCGGCCCAGATCACGTTAGGGTCGGAGGGGGCAACGGCGAGGTCGCCGAACGTGCTGACCGGCTGGTCCTCGAACACCGGTTTCCACGTGGTGCCCTTGTTGCTGCTCTTCCAGATGCCGCCGGAGGCGGTGGCAACAAAGACCGTAGAGGGATCGTGTGACAACGCCTCCACGTCGTGGATCCGACCGCCTGCGACGGCCGGTCCGATGAGGCGAAAGCGGAACGCTTGTACGAGTTCTGGTGTAATTGGCGCAGCTTGTCCGAATCCCTGAAGCGGCGCAATGAGTGAGGCCCAGACGAGGGGGAATGCGTAACGAAGTCCGGGGTGGTGCACGACGACCTCCGAGAGGGAACG
>JBHIEQ010000116.1:0-8313 GCA_046760725.1 Gemmatimonadales bacterium | reverse complement strand
CAGTCCGCAGTGCGCTGTACGTTGGGGGGCACCGCCCGCCCACGAGCGGAACACAGCGCGAGCAGTTTTGCTCTCAGCGGCGTGGATTTGGTTATGCGCGGCCCGGTAACCTCGCAATGCTCAGTGCATGGCTTCGCTCGACGATTGGCGCGCGGCGCAGGTCCTCTTGGCGCTCGCGGCCTTGGGGCTCGCTGTGCGACTCCTGGTGGACGGCGGAGAGCCTTTGGGTGGGGTGGCGTATCGCGCGGGTGCAGCTCACCGCCCCTCCGTGGATTCGGTGGCCAGCGATGCCAAGCGGTACGCCAGGCCTCTGGCGCCCGAGGAGAAGATCGACATCGATCGCGCCACCGCCCAGGAGTTGGTGCGGTTGCCGCGCATTGGTCCGGCGCTCGCTGCGCGGATCGTGGCGGACCGTGAGCGGCATGGTGCCTTCGGGTCGCTCGCGGGGCTCGACCGGGTTCCCGGTGTCGGTCCCGCCGTCCTGGGTGCGTTAGAGCGGCACGCCGTCTTTAGCGGTGTTCCCCGGCGCGGCGTCGTGTCGGGCCGGAAGATCAGCTTGAACACCGCCTCCGAGGAGGAGCTGTCGGAGCTGCCTGGTATTGGGCCCGGCCGGGCGCGTGCGATCGTCGAGGACCGGGCGCGGCGCGGGCGGTTTCACACTTTGCAGGATCTCTTGCGCGTGCCGGGAATCGGCCCTCGGACGGTGGAACGGCTGCGAGGTCTGGTCAGAATGCCTTGACACCACATAGCCCGCCCGTAGCTTACGCTCACAAGCTAAAGTAGCAGAAGGATTTCCGACCTCTTTCCCTGCACAGTGCATGGCAACAGCTGCGGCTCATCCTGAGAGACTTGGCGATCTCCTCATTCGTGAGGGGTTGATCACAAAGGAGCAGCTGAACAAGGCCCTCGAGGAGCAGCGCAGCTCCGACATGCGGCTGGGGTACACGTTGGTGAAGCTCGGCCTGGTCCAGGAGGTCGAGATCACCAAGATGTTGGCGCGGCAGTACCGGGTGCCCGCTGTGGATCTCACACGGTTCGAGGTCGATCCCGGCATCCTGAAGCTGGTGCCGGCCGACGTGGCGGTGAAGCATCATGTGCTCCCGCTCAAGCGCGAGGGTCGCACACTCACCGTAGCGATGGCGGAGCCCACGAACGCCAGCACCATCGACGATCTCAAGTTCATCACGCGATATGACATCTTCCCGGTCATTGCGGGGGAGTACACGCTGAAGACCGCGATCGAGAAGTACTACGAGCAGACCGACGCGCAGCTCGAGAGTCTTCTGGAGGACATAGAGGAGGCGGAGGAGCTGGAGGTCATCGAGGAGCAGGAGGACGAGGAGGCTGGTCAGATCGCCGACGATGCGCCGGTGGTGAAACTGATCAACGGGATTCTGACCGATGCCGTCAAGCGCGGCGCGAGCGACATTCACATCGAGCCGTTCGAGAAGGAGATTCGGGTGCGTTACCGGATTGATGGTGCGCTTCAGGAGATCATGAAGCCGCCGATCAAGCTAAAGGCCGCGCTCACCAGTCGCATCAAGATCATGTCCGCGTTGAACATCGCGGAGCGGCGGGTGCCGCAGGACGGTCGCATCAAGCTCAAGATGGGCAAGAAGGTGGTCGATTTCCGGGTGTCCACGCTGCCGGTCATCTTCGGTGAGAAGATCGTGCTCAGGATTCTCGACAAGGGGAACTTGACCCTCGATCTCAAGACCTTCGGTTTCGAGCCCAAGGCCGAAGAAGACCTGATGCGGGCTATCCTGAATCCGTACGGAATGGTGTTGGTGACGGGGCCTACCGGTTCCGGTAAGACGACGACGCTCTACTCGGCGCTATCTCGTGTGAACACCATGGAGGTCAACATCATGACCGCCGAGGATCCCGTGGAGTACAACATTCACGGGATCAACCAGGTGTTGGTGCGGAACGAGATTGGCATGACGTTCGCGGCGGCGCTCAAGGCGTTCCTGCGGCAGGATCCCAACATCATAATGGTGGGTGAGATCCGCGACATCGAGACGGGTGGTATCGCCATCAAGGCGGCGCTCACGGGTCACCTGGTTCTCTCGACGCTGCACACGAACGACGCGCCGTCCACGGTGACGCGCATGATCGACATGGGGCTCGAGCCGTTCAACGTCGCGAGCGCGGTGAACTTGGTGTTGGCGCAACGTCTGGTCAGGCGCATCTGCAAGGAATGCAAGCAGGAGCACAAGTATTCTGAGGACGAGCTGGCTGCCTTGGGGATCAAGGAGAGTGACACCGCGGGAATCACATTCTACAAGGGCGCGGGGTGCGACGCGTGCAGTGACTCGGGATACAAGGGCAGGCAGGGGTTGTACGAGGTGATGGCGCTGTCTCCGGAGATCCGGCGGATCATCCTGAGGGGTGGATCGTCGGCGGACATCAAAGAGCAGGCGATCAAGGAAGGCATGTTGACTCTTCGCATGGACGGAATGCAGAAGATCCGCAAGGGCGTTACCACCTTGGAAGAGGTCGTCAAAGAAACGGCGGGGTAATCGTATGGCAGAGGCTCCTGGAACCGGCGTCAACCTTCGGCAGCTGCTCGAGGAGATGATAGAGCGGGGCGCATCGGATTTGCACATCACTGCGGGCGAGCGCCCCAAGATCCGTGTGGACGGCGATATCGCGAACTCCAAGATCGAGCACCAGCTCACGCCGAAGGAGACCCTGCAGCTCGCCTATTCCGTCCTCACCGAGAACCAGAAGAAGCGATTCGAGAACGAGGACGAGCTGGATTTTTCGTTCGGCATCCAGAACCTGGCCCGCTTTAGAGGCAACTGTTTCAAGCAGCGGGGCTGTGTCTCAATGGTCATCCGGCAGATCCCGTTCTCGGTGAAGACGTTCGATGAGCTGGGTCTCCCGCCGGTGCTGAAGAAGCTCGCGGAGCGGCCGCGGGGCCTCGTGCTCGTCACGGGACCGACGGGATCGGGCAAGTCGACGACGCTCGCGGCGATGCTGGACAAGATCAACAAGGAGCGCAAGGGCCACATCATCACGATCGAGGACCCGATAGAGTTCATTCACCGCCACCAGAGCTGCATCGTCAACCAGCGAGAGGTGGGCACCGATACCAAGTCTTTCTCCAATGCGCTGAAGTACGCTCTCAGGCAGGACCCCGACGTCGTGCTGATCGGTGAGATGCGCGACCTGGAGACGATTCAGGCGGCTCTCACGATCGCGGAGACAGGACACCTCGCCTTCGCGACGCTGCACACCAACTCCGCGGCCGAGACCATCAACCGCGTAATCGACGTCTTTCCATCCCACCAGCAGTCTCAGGTGCGGGCGCAGCTCGCGTTCGTGCTCGAAGGGGTGGTGACCCAGACGTTGCTCCAGAAGGCGAGAGGCTCGGGCCGGGCGATGGCGTGCGAGATCCTGATAGCGACTCCCGCCATTCGCGCTCTGATCCGGGACGACAAGGTGCACCAGATCCAATCGTCGATGCAGGCGGGCAAGAAGCACGGCATGCAGACGCTCAATGATTCACTGTATCAGCTGTACATGAGTCGGGAGGTCACCTTGGAGGAGTGCCTGCGCGTGGCGCCCGAGCAGAACGAGTTCCTGCGTATGATCGGAGAAGACGTGCCTGGAGAGGGTGACGCACAGGCCAAGAAGGCCGTGGCGGGGCGTCGCTAAACCGCGGGGGGAGAACACTCCATGCCGGTATTCGAGTACACTGCGCGCACACCGACCGGGGAAGAGACCACCGGCACGCTCGACGCGTCCTCGCGCGAAGATGCGGTCCAGCAGCTGCGCCAGAAGCGGATGGTGGTCGTCCGCGTGCGCGAGAAGGTCAAGAAGAAGCGTGCAAGAGGCGTTCCGACCCGGGACGTCGTCATCTTCACGCGGCAGTTTGCGACGATGATCAACTCGGGCCTCCCGCTCGTCCAGGCACTCGACATTCTCGCCAAGCAGACCGAGAACAAGGCGCTGTCTGAGGTCACGCAGCAGGTGGTGTACGACGTAGAGAGCGGCAACACGCTCGCCGACGCGCTGGAGAAGCACCCCAACGCCTTCAGCCAGCTGTTCGTCAACATGGTGGCGGCCGGCGAGGCGGGCGGTATCCTGGACACGATTCTGCTGCGGCTCGCCACCTTCCTGGAGAAGAACGACGCGATCGTGCGGAAGGTAAAGGGCGCGATGATCTACCCGGCCGTGATCTTCTCGGTCGCGGGCATCGCGGTGGTGGTGCTGCTCATCTTCGTCATCCCGACGTTCCAGAACATGTTCGCGTCGGTGGGCCTCACTTTGCCGCTTCCGACGCGTGTCGTCATCATGATGAGCGACATCCTGCAGAACTACTGGTTGTTCATGGGAGGCGGCGCGGTGGCCGTCTTCTTCCTGATCCGCCGCTACTACGCGACCGAAGGCGGCAAGCTCGTGATCGACCGGCTCATGCTTCAGTTACCCGTGCTGGGGGACATGTTGCGGAAATCGGCGGTGTCGCGGTTCACGCGCACGCTCGGAACGCTTCTGGCATCCGGCGTGTCGATCCTCGAGGGACTCGAGATCACCGCTCGCACGGCGGGCAACCGGGTGATCCACGATGCGGTCATGATGTCGCGGGGGTCGATCGCGGGAGGCGAGACGATCGCGGCACCGCTGGAGGAGTCGGGGGTGTTTCCGCCCATGGTGACCTCGATGATCGCGGTGGGCGAGGCGACGGGCGGCCTGGACGAGATGCTGAGCAAGATCGCCGACTTCTACGACGACGAGGTTGACGCAGCGGTGGGTGCGCTGCTCTCTCTCTTGGAGCCGATCATGATCGTGGTGCTGGGTGTCGTGGTCGGGGGCATGATCGTCGCCATGTACCTGCCGATCTTCGACATGATCAACGCGGTGCAGGGCTAGCGCGAGGCTATCGGACGGTAGCCGCAGGTGCCTCGGCGCCGGTGCAAAGCCTGATTGACACGGGCTTGCGCGTACGCTACCGTTGCAGGCGAAACATCGGTAGTCGGTCGGTACAGTAGTGCCGGACTCCGATTAGGCGCAAACTTTTATCCACGGGAGTGCGGCATGCGTGCCACCGGGAAGGTGAAGTGGTTCAACGACGCCAAGGGTTTTGGCTTCATCACACCGGACGAAGGTGAACGGGACTGTTTCGTCCACTACTCGGCGATCCAAGGGGAGGGCTTTCGGTCCCTGCGAGAGGGCGAGCGAGTGGAGTTCGACATCGTGGAAGGTCAGAAGGGCCCGGCCGCGCAAAACGTCACCAAGATCTCCGACTGAGCCGGCTTGAGTGAGTGCGAAGGTCACAGTGGGGCTGCCCCCGAGAGGGGGCGGCCCCGTGCTTTCTCTGCGGATTGCGCAGCCGGACGCAATGAACCCCTCCGGCGTCGGGGTCCTGGACGCCCTCTCGGTCGGGCGAGGCGAGTGAGGGATGGCTAAGGAAGAGGCGATCGCGATCGAGGGGACCGTCACCGACGTACTGCCAAACGCTACGTTCCGAGTGCTCCTGGCCAACGGGCATGACGTACTCGCCACGCTTGCGGGAAAGATGCGCCGCCACCGGATCCGCGTGCTCGCGGGCGACCGCGTGACGGTCGAAGTGTCACCCTACGATCTGAGCCGCGGACGGATCGTGTTCAGGCACAAGGACTGAACGGTTGGTCGTGCGCAGTGTGCTGTGGCAGTTGGCCCGGCAGCCGCACACAGCGCGCAGCGTACTGCGCACAGCCACCTCGTCAGCCCGTGCCGACCCCCACCGAACCATCACTTGATACGTTGAACCCTATCCACATGCCCGACAGCGCATGCGCCGGGACATAGCAGACGAGCGAGTATGACCCCGCCTGTGACGCCGTGAACGTGATCGTCTCCGACTGGCCCGGCTGAGTAGCGCTGGCGGCATCGGTCGGGTTCGAGCTGATCGCTCCCACGAACACCGGCTGCGGGTTGTCGAACATCGGCGGGAAATTGCCCGTCAAAGCATCGACACCGATACTGTGAGCCATCGCCGGATCGCGGTTCTCGAACTCAATCGTCACAGTGTAGCCCTCGGGAACTGTGACCGTCGCCCCGCCGTTCACATAGCCGTTGAAGTTCCAGTGGTTGTTGGCGTCGGTCTGACCCGCCAGTATCTCCAGAGTCACTGTCTTGGCTTCGTTGTCCACCGTCATCCAGTTGGGTATGGTGAGCTCTGCTCCGGCGGCGCTCATCGACGGCTGGGACTCGCCCGAGGCCTCCTCTTGCTCGCCCCCGCCGCAAGCTGTCAGGCCGAAGGCGAGGAGCGCAATCGAGCCGATGGCTAATATCTTTGAGTTTCGCATGTACACTGTCCTCCACAACTCTGTTGGCGGCCGACCCTCGCGCCGCACTCATGGGTTAGTGAGACGGTCTGAAGAGTACCCCAGGGGGCGCTGACATGTCAAAGCGCGAAACCGAAGCGAGGTTCGTGTCGCTCAGTGGATACCACGAGTATGACGAGGCGGAAATGCTCCGCCGGGCGAGAGAGTTCGCCGAGGAGATGGAGCGGCGGCGAACAGTGCGCCAGTTCTCCGACCGACCGGTCCCGCGCCCGCTGATCGAAGACTGTCTGAGGGCCGCGGGCGCGGCACCGAGTGGCGCGAACCTCCAACCGTGGCACTTCGTGGTCGTGACCGACCCTGGGACCAAGCGCGAGATCCGCGTCGCGGCCGAGCGAGAGGAGCGGGAGTTCTACAACCATCGGGCGTCGCCCGAGTGGCTGGATGCTCTGGCTCCGTTGGGCACGGACGAACACAAGCCATACCTGGAGAGCGCCCCCTACGTGATCGCGATCTTCGTAGAGCGCTACGGCATGACGTCCGGCGGGCGACGCTTCAATACCTACTACGCCGTGGAGTCGGTCGGGATCGCTACCGGCATCCTAATAACGGCCATTCACCACGCGGGCCTGGTGTCGCTGACGCACACACCGAGTCCGATGGGCTTTCTCAACCGCATTCTGAGCCGACCGGCGAATGAGCGACCGTTCCTGCTGCTGGTCGTAGGCTACCCGGCGAACGGAGCAGTCGTGCCGGACATCGGTCGCAAACCTTTCGCCGATATCGTGACCTTCCGCTGAGGGAGCGAAGCCGCCAACCCGGCCAGTGTGGGGAAATGTGGGACGAGCTGGAGCGATGTGAGGCAATCTAGCTGAATCCCCGCGACCCTTGCATTTTGCGAGACTGGGCGGAATACTACCAGCCATGAGGCTTCCAGGGGGCGGAGTCGGGCTCGACGTAAAGGCCTCGCACGGGTCCGTACCTTCGGCACGAGACCTGTTGCAGTGGGTCTATCTGGCGCGCGTGGCCGTGCCCATCGTGGTGTTCGTCGCGGCCGCCTTCTACTTCAAGGCCCTGCCGCCCGAGACGATTCTCATCCTCGCCGTGCTCGCCATCACCAGTGTCGTGGTGAGCGCGCTCTCGGTGTGGCATACGCACATCAGGGGCGCGGAGCCCGGCCTCACTTTCCTGTACGCGCAAGCGCTGTTCGATCTGGCTTTGGTGACGACCGTGGTCCACGTCACGGAGGGTCCGGACAGCCAGTTCCCCGCGCTCTATGTAGCGGTGATCGCGGTGAGCGCGGTGCTGATGCCGTTCGCGTCGAGCCTCATGATCACAAGTCTGGCCAGCCTGCTCTATGTGGCCGACATCATCTGGTTCAATCCCGTGCAGCTCACACTGGTCGTTTGGCTCCAGATCGCCGTGTTCGTGGGCGTCTTCACCGTCACCGGCCTGATTGCGAGCCGCGTGCGCTCGATCGGGGCCGAGCGCGAGGAGCTGCGCAAGGAAGTGCGTCGGCTCAAGCTGGAGGCCAGCGACATTCTCAGGAACATCCGGAGCGGGGTCGTGACGGTGGACGGCAATGGCGCGATCCTGTTTATCAACGACGCCGCTCGAACGCTCCTGGGACTCTCGCCTCGGACGGATCTCGTGGGGCAGGAGCTGGCGCGGGTCGTGGGGGACCGTTCGCCTGACCTGCTGCGCGCGATTCGCAACACGCAGACCGGTAGCCGACGCACACTGCGCGTGGAAGGGAGTGTTCGGATTGAGGGCGGGGAGTACCCCATCGGTGTGACGACAACGGCTCTGGAGCTCGAGGACAGCCAGCCTCCCTCGGTTACGGCGATCTTTTCCGATATTTCGGACCAGAAGCGGTTGGAAGCCCTGCACCTGAGGGCGGAGCGGCTGGAGGCTGTGGCGGAGCTCTCGTCCTCTTTGGCGCACGAGATCAAGAACCCCCTGGCTTCCATTCGCTCGTCGGTGGAGCAGCTCGCGAGGTCGGCGCGCGCCGACGACGACGAGCGATTCCACGCGCCGCTGG
>JBHIEQ010000115.1:0-8390 GCA_046760725.1 Gemmatimonadales bacterium | reverse complement strand
AAGAATCCGCGCTGAAGAGAAGAGAATCGGGCTTGGCAAGGAGATCCCGACGCGCAAGTTCGGCAGCACGGGTCGCGATCTACCGGTGCTGGGAATGGGTGGCGCCGCCCTCGTGGAAATGTGGGCTCCGAGCTACAACGTGGAGCTACCTACTCCTGATGAGCGGGCGGAGATGGTCCGCACTGCCTACGACCGGGGCGTGCGTTACTTCGACACCGCGCGCGTTTACCGTGAGAGCGAGCGCATCATGGGTGCCGGTCTCGAGGGCGTGCGGGACAACGTTTACCTCGCCACCAAAGTCGCCGATCCCAATCCGGCCCGCACGAAAGCGAGCGTAGAAACCTCGTTGCAGGAGCTCCGGACCGACTATCTCGACTGTGTTCAGGTCCACAGTCCCGTCATCGAGCGGGCGGGCTACGAGGGCGGCATGCGCGTCCACGCCGAGCTCGAGAAGCTGCGCTCCGAGGGTCTAGTCCGCTTCATCGGCGTCACTACACACGTGGCCTTCGAGGACGTGCTACGGATGATCGAGGCGGGCGGATTCGACCAGGTTCTTCTCGCCTACGGCTATTTCCGTAAGGGCATGACGCAGATGCTCTCCGCTCGCAAGATCGAGTACCGGAACCTGTGTCTGGCCGCGGCGCACGAGCGGGGAATGGCGATCGTGGCGATGAAGGTTTTGGGCGCCACAATCATGGGTCACAATGCGGTGAACGTCGTTCCCGGCTATGACCCGACGAAGCTGGCGCGGATCCCCGCAGCCGCGATCCGCTGGGTGCTCAAGGACGAGCGCGTGTCTATGCTCAACATCGGCGTCTCGATGCTGAGCGACATCGAGAAGAACGTCGCCACCGTCGCTGGTGACGCTCGCTTCACCGACGCCGATCGGATGCTGTTGGCGGATTTCTCGGCGCGGGCGTACGAGAGCGAGACGGTGAAGAGGATGCGGCGGGTGTAGGCAGAGCGCTCGTGTCCCTCCGCACCAAGCTGATCGCGCTCTTCGCCGTCCTCGGCGTGGTACCCATCATCGGGCTGGGCATCTTCGCCTACATGCGATCGGTTCGGGCCGTGGAAGATCTCGTCGCCGCGCGGACCCTCGAGATTGCCCAGCGCGTTGCTCAAGAGATCCGCGACCGCTATGCGCTTCGGCTGTCGGATCTCCTGTTGCTCGCCGAGAATGCGGAGACGCAGAGGTTCTACCGCGAGCACGAGACGAGCGCACCGCGGCAAGTTGCTGAGGCTAGACGGGCCGCCGACGCCTACCTGCGCCGTGCGTGGGAGGCGCTCGGGGCGTCCTATCGCTGGGTGGAGTTCCGGGACTCGGTCGGGGTCCTGGTGTACCGGCTGGGTGCGCCGCGGGACGAACCGCTGTTGTTAGGCGAGGCATTGTCTGGTCTGGGGTTGGGGGAAACCGTCGTCGCCACGCAGCCGATTCGAGAAGTTGAGAGCGGTCGTGAGCGGGGGAGCCTCCTTGCAGCGATCCGCCTGCGAACCTTGTTACCCGATGATGCCCTCGCCGCGGGCTTCGGTCGCGACGGGTATTCGGTCGTGGTCGATCGCTCGACGTGGCAGGTGTTGTACCATCCCCGCCGCTCCTATCTGCGACAGCCCGTTTCCGTGCTGATGGGCCCGGATGGGTGGCCTGTAGACGACGCGATGCTGGTCGACGCGACCGGACACTTCGGGTTCGAGCAGAACGGCGTCCGGCGCGTGGCGTCGTTTGCCAGTCTCGCCGTCCCTCAATGGACGGTCGTCGCTTCGGCGTCGGTCGACGAGTTCGCGCCGCCGTTCGCACGCACTCGGCTGATCAACCTCGCGCTGGTGATCGCCGTGGCCGCCGTCATCACGGTGGCGTTTCTACTCACGACGAGACGCGTGACGCGCTCGCTGGGCGCGCTGACTGCAGCGGCCGACCAGGTGGCGGAGGGTGACTTCACGCCGGATCTTCCGCCCGCGGGTGAGGACGAGGTCGGCAAGCTGTCCGCGGCGTTCGCGCTGATGGTGTACCAGATCCGGGACATGCTGCGCCGGATTCAAGAGAGCAGACAGATGGCGGCGATAGGCCAGTTTGCCTCGCAGCTCTCCCATGAGATCCGCAATCCACTCACGTCGATCAAGCTGAACCTCCAACGTCTGGACCGCGGTGTTTCAAACGAGCGGATCCCGAGAGAGTACGCTGGGCCCATCGGGATCTGCCTGCGCGAGGTACAACGGCTGGACCGCGTTGCCGCCGGCGTTCTTAGTGCGGCGCGCAGCCGACCGCCGGAGAAAGGACCCTTGTCGATCCACCGAATCGTTCGCGAGACTCTGGAGGTGCTGCGTCCACAGATGGAAGAACGAGCCATCATCGTTCGGAGTGATCTCTCGGCATCTACCGATATGGTGCTTGGCGATGCAGAGCAGCTTAAGGGAGTGTTCTTGAACCTGCTACTCAACGCAGTGGATGCGATGCCGGATGGCGGGTGGCTTGAAGTAGCGAGCGAGACAGTCGATGGCGACAAGAACGCGCGAAGTGTGATTCGCTTGCGGGTGTCCGACACAGGGCCTGGTGTACCGGCCGAGCTGAAGGAGAGAGTCTTTGAACCGTTCGTCAGTACCAAGGACGACGGTACTGGGTTTGGTCTGACGCTCGCCCAGCACGCTGTGGAGCAGCACGGGGGTGTATTGAGACTCGACGACGCTGACGCGACAGCCGGCGCCGTTTTCGTGGTCGAGCTTCCGCTGGCCCCGTCTGAGGAAACCGCATGAAGGAGCGCGTCCTGATTGTCGACGACGATCGGTCCATCCGGGAGACCTTCACGGAACATCTCGGCCGATCCGGCTTCCGGGTGGTAGCCGCGCGGAGTGCGGAAGAGGCCTTGGCCTTACTGGGGCAGATGGATCCCGGACTGGTGATTACCGATGTGCGGATGCCGGGCATGGACGGAATAGAGTTTCTGCAGCGCGCCCGCTCGATCGCGAGCGACGTCGACGTGCTGGTCATAACGGCCTACGAAGACATGACGACCGCCGTGAGAGCGATGAAGGCCGGTGCATACGATTTCTTGGTGAAACCGCTCGATCTCGATCACATCGATCTGCTGGTGGCAAGATGTTTCCGTGATCGCGCACTACGTCTGCGTGTGAAGCACCTCTCCCAGGAGGCGTCCGAGGGTCACCAGTTGGAAAGCCTCGTCGGCCGCGACTCGGCGATGGTGGAGATCTATAAGCTCATCGGGGTGTTGGCGGAAAACCGCGCGACCGTGCTCATTCGCGGGGAGACCGGCACGGGTAAGGAACGCATCGCCCGTGCCATCCACTTCAACTCCCCGAATGCCGTGGAGCCCTTCGTTGCCGTCAACTGCACCGCGCTGGCCGAGACGCTGCTGGAATCCGAGCTGTTCGGTCACGTGCGCGGCGCATTCACGGGCGCCGTGGCGAGCCGGAAGGGCTACTTCGAGCTTGCGGGGAATGGGACGGTGTTTCTCGACGAGATCGGGGATATGGGCCGGGAGCTTCAGGCCAAGTTGCTGCGGGTGCTGGAGCGCCAAGAGTTCTATCCCGTTGGCGCCGAACAATCACGCACAACTACGGCCCGGATAATCGCAGCCACGCATCGCCCACTCGAGGATCTGGTGGAATCTGGCACTTTCAGGGAGGACCTCTACTTCAGGCTCAAGGTGGTGGAGATCAGGGTTCCGGCGTTGCGGGATCGGAGGCGTGACATACCGCTGCTTGCCCAGCATCTGCTTCGCAAGATCGGCGCGAGGCTACATAGGGAGATCCACGGGATCTCGGCCGACGCGATGCGGAGACTCGGAGATTATGACTGGCCCGGAAATGTCCGGGAGCTCGAGAACGCGCTCACTCGCGCGGCGGTGATGGCTCGTGGGGCAACGATAGGCGCTGAGCATCTAGCACTTGAAGCACCCGTTGCGGGAATATCTGCGACCGGTTCCCCAGAGACCCTTGATGCGGTTGAACGCAACCATGTGCAGCGCGTCCTGGACTGGAGCGACGGCAACAAGAGGAGGGCTGCGAAGGTGTTGGGGATCTCCCGGCCGAGACTCGACCGACTCATCCGGAGACACGAACTCGTGGTAACGACTCGAGAGCGGCACGGTAACGAATCGTAGTCTCCTTGGGACCCGCTCGGTTGTGGCACCGCGCTCCATCTCTATGTCCCACAATCATCTACCTCGACGGGCATCTTCCTGGCACGGCGTGTGTACAGGTAGCGCGACCGGGCTGGCGTGTCGCCGCCCCGTGATCTGTGAACGCATCGCCAGGAGTTCCGCAATGTCTCGTTTGCCACATTGTGCGGTCAGTCTGCCGGGGCGGCACATCGGCCCAATGGTGC
Organism: Gemmatimonadales bacterium; assembly: GCA_046760725.1. GTDB lineage: Bacteria > Gemmatimonadota > Gemmatimonadetes > Gemmatimonadales > GWC2-71-9 > JBHIEQ01. The sequence goes on along the minus strand of JBHIEQ010000115.1, from coordinate 4,051 downwards.
TCGCTGCCTTTTCGCTGGCGGCCACATTCGTGCCTTCCGTGCTACGAGCGCAGCAGACGGCGCCAAGGGTCGTACCGCAATACACGCGGATCTTCGCGTCCGACACCATGGACATATCCTACCTGGCTCTATCGCCCGATGGGCGGTGGATCGTGTTCACGGCTTCCGAGGGCACTACCACACTCAATCTGTGGGTCGTTCCGGCAAGCGGTGGTACTCCCAGGCGCCTGACGGGCGGACGTTACCTGGACGTCAGGCCTCAGTGGTTTCCTGAGAGTGACCGAATCGCCTTTGAGTCAAATCGTCCATCCGCCCCGGACGGAAGTCACTCGTATGTCATGGTGCTGCCGTTCGATCCCGTGGTGGGTGAGGCGGCGGGTCTGCCACGACGGGTGACGCTGGAACCCGGGACGGGGCCGTCGGTTTCGCCCGATGGTGAGTCGATCGTCTACTTCAGCTCGGGCGATTGGACCAAGCACGTGAGAATTGTGCCGGCGACCGGGGGAAGGGAACGGACTCTCGCCACGTTCGACGGGCAGGTGTCTCACGCTGCGTGGACGCCTGATGGCACCACCGTCATCTACAGCTTCCGACCTAGCACCTCCGGGGCGAGGAAGTTCATGGAAGTGCTGGTGACGGGCGGTGCTTCTCGCGAGATCGCGACGCTGCCATCGTGGCGGTGGAGGTGCCTTGGAGCGGGATGCGAGTACGTCATCAAGCCGCTGTCAGAATCCCCCAGGGACGCGCCGTCGTTCGAGGTGGGCCGTCTCACGGGCGAGGCCGTGGCTCGGTTCTCGTTGTATCGCAACATGACGCCGCAGGTGCTGACGCCCGACGGAGGATCTCTGATCGCCGTGCGGCGTGACATGGTTGCTCCGCTCAAGGTGCTGGCACTGGCCGGCGGACCACCGCGACAGCTCGGCAGCGCGACGGCAGTCGAGACTCCGGTGGGGTGGATGCCCGACAGCGACAGGCTCGTATTCGCCACACAGCTCAATGGACGGGACGCGCTGCTCAGCATTTCGCTTGCGGGCGGTACTGCTGAGCAACTGCCACTGCCCGAGGGGGAGGTCACTCCCGATCCTTCCGCGAGCTACACGCTGTCGAACGACGGCCGTAGGCTTCTGTACGGCGAAGAGCAGCCCGGGACGTCAGATCTCAGAGTGGAAGTCGTCGATTTGGAGACCGGCAGACTAGAGGTGCTGACAGATGCGTTCCCACGGAACCCTGCCGAGATCTGGCTGGCCGGTGGGGGCGGGGCGCTGTGGAAGGATGGTGATGACTTCCTGTACATCGAAAGCCGAGGGGAGGAACTGCAGTTACGGGCGTCGCATCCTGACGGCTCGACCAGCCTACTCCGCACGTTCGCCAGGCGTGATTCCGTACAGGGGTTCGGTGTAGTCGGCAGCAGAGTCGCGTTCACCAAGCAGTCCGATGGCCAGTCATCGGTGTTCGTGGCGGACGGCCAAGCGCCAAGCCGCGAAATCCTCACTGTGGAGGGTTTGGTCTGGAGTCCGGTTTGGTCGCACGACGGAAGGCACATCGCCGCCCCGTATCAAGCACCTGGCGCGACAGGCTGGCAGCTCCTGGTGGTGGAGGTGAGCGAGACCGGAGAGCGAATCGGCGAACCCAGGTATCTGGAGGCGGGTGCGGACTGGTGGTGGAACCACCGCTGGCTGCCCAACGGCCGTGCAATCGTTCTCGTTGGGCTGACCGTGCGCAACGAGTACGACATCTGGCTGGTATCGCTGGAGGAGGGCTCACGTCCGGTCCCGCTAACGGAGGACGAGCCGTGGGTCTCCTGGTTTGAGCTTTCGCCGGACGGACAGCATGTCGCATACTCGAGCTACACTGCCCGCGGCAGCTCGATCTGGCGCGTGGACCTCGGTGATGTGCTGGCGCGCGGCACTGTGCGCGAGCGCTGACACCTTACGGCTTCGGAAGATCGCCATTCAGCGAGGCGAGGAACTCCACCAGCGCCACAGTTCCGCAGATCCTCACAGCGGGTCCGTCAGCGGCTCTCCGGACTGCTCACCGCTGTCTGCGAACGAGTAGCGCTGGTTCACGCTCGTGCCAACGCAGCCGGATGGTCCGCGGTCCAAGCCTGAGAAGGACACTCTGTCTTGCACTAGGAAGTCGGTCCAGCGCGAACTCGGCTCGCACGAGTTGATAGCACTGCTCACCGCGCCAGCTGCCATAGCCGGCGTAGGGCGGTCGGTCGCCGCTCACCGCGATCGCCTGCTGGTGTTGTGAAGCCCACGAGGGACAAACCGGAGCACTGCCCACGACCCGGTTCGGCTCGACGATCCTTCCCCGTGTAAACTCAAGCGTGACCGCTGGCAGCACGTGAGTCCGGACAGCGCCGGGTGGTTCCCGGATATCGCTCTGTACTTCCAGGATTGCCCGGAGCGCGGGCCCAGTGGAGTCCACTACTAACCAGACTCCCTCGGCGAATGCCTCCATTGCCGGGAAGTGCACCGGCTGTCCATCCAGATCGATCAGCCTCCATCGGGCGAGTTGTAGTGGATCGCTCTAGCGATCATCTCCTTGCCGGTGCCGGTCTCCCCGCGAATGAGCACGTTCGCGCGGTTGGCCGCGAGCTGCCCCACGAGCTTGTAGATCTCCATCATGTGGGGATCCCTCCCCACTAGCTGATCGAGTCGGTACGGCGCGGCCTCTTCTTCGGCTCGTCTTCGCGCCCGCTCTCTCTCGCGGCGGTCTCCGAAGACGCGCGCCAGCACCGCGCGGAGCTCCCCGAGATCCAGGGGTTTCGGAAGGAAGTCGATCGCGCCCTCACGCATAGCGGCGACGACAGTAGGCATGTCGTCGTAGGCGGTCATGAGAATCACGTCTGTTCCGGGCGCGCGCCGCTTGAGGGTTTGCAGCAGCGTGATCCCGTCCAACCCAGCCATGCGGATGTCGGAGAGCACGAGGTCGGGGGCCGCCTCGCCCAGCATCGCAAGTGCCTGTTCCCCGCTGTCGGCAACGCACACCTTTGTGTCGCCGTCCGTGAGCGCCCCCGCGAGGGACGTACGGACCGCGGGGTCGTCGTCGACAACGAGAATGACTTTCGGCATGGCACTAAGGACGCTGGTATTCGGCGCCGATCAAACCTACCGCCCGCGGGACCGCCGGCAAGGAGAGGGCGGCATGCTCCAAGGACCACCTGCACGACGGTCTTGCAAGAACATTACGTCTCGCCGGCCCTGCCGTGACATGTGCCGTGGCAAGCGCCCCTAGCTTCTTGGCCGACGGCGTCGAGACCCACGCTGCAACGTGCTGGGCGACTCCAGGTAACGGGGCGTTACATGTGGCCGTCGTCCCTCGATCTGGGCAAACACCGTAACCCGTTGTCGGCGGTATGGATACGAGATAGCCCGCTGAGCGGCACGTGAGTTGCCTGTTCTTTGGAGAGACTACCTGAGGGAGCGGACTCGCCGCCCGCCGACCAATGCATGGAGCACACGCGCGAACGAGCGCGGTCGCGACCATGGGAGCGCCTCACCGCGCCGTGAGGGGATGGCTAGCGCTGAGTTCCCCTAGAGGGCGGCATGGCTTACCCGGAGGCCACATGAAGACTGCATCTAGAGTTGGACTGATCGCGTTAGGATCCATTCCGACCGTTCTCCTCTGGGCCTGTGACAGGCGCCAAGCAGATGTGCCGACGGGGCCAACCGAAGTCGTAGTTGCGAGTGTCGAAGTGACCCCGGCGGGACAAGTACTCACGGCTCTGGGAGGCACTCTCCAGCTCGCAGCGGTGGCCAAAGACGCCCAGGGCACGACCCTCTCAGGCAAGACGTTCAGCTGGACCTCGAGTGCCACCGATGTCGCCACCGTCAATGCCAGCGGAGTCGTTACCGCAGTAGGCAACGGCACAGCCACGATCAGGGCGACCACCGATGACGTGTCGGGCTCTGTAACGGTCAAAGTGCAGCAAGAGCCGGCACAGCTCAGCATCAGGACTCAACCGTCCGGCGCGGCTTCGGGACAGCCTTTCGTGTCCCAGCCGGCGATCGAGGTGCAGGATGCCAATGGGAACGTGGTCACGATT
>JBHIEQ010000114.1:0-8393 GCA_046760725.1 Gemmatimonadales bacterium | reverse complement strand
CGGGCGCGGGCGCTGGGCCTGTGGCTGCGGCGCCGACGGAATCCGACTTGGCGACCGTTCGCTCGGCGAGCCCGCCGAGCCAGAAGATGACCGCCACCAGACCCAGGAAAATCAGCACGCACACCGTGATCATGTTCGCTGCGTAACCGAGCGCGGGTGTGGCGGCGTAGGCGCTCGTGTCCTCCATGACGCCCCACACGTGCCAGTGCTGCCGGATACCGCTTCGCGCGAAACCCATGAGGCCCATGAGCCAAGTGAAGGTCACGGCGAGCACGAATAGGGCGTACTGCGCGCGCTCCGGCATCTGTCCCCAGCGGATCGCCCCCCTCGATTCCGCGCCGCGCACGAGCGCCAGGTCAATCGCGGTGACGCCCACGATGCACGCGAGCACCGCCAGCACCTGATAGACGCTGAAGCCGATCCGCACGGTATCGACCACGAAGTAGCCCGCGATGCCAAGTACGAGAACCACCGCGGCCGCGCTGCCGAACATGATCCCCTGCACGAGCGTACCGGCCCGCGCCCACTCGACCGAGGGCCGCTTGTTGGCGCGCCGGTACAGAAGGAATGAGAGGAAGGTGGTGAGGATCATGAAGTTCACCGCCGTGTTCTTGGCGCTCATCACACCGAGCACGTCGAGGAAGGGATGATGTGAGCCTCCCATGGCGGCGATCTCCTCGCGCGTCACGATCAGCGTGTGGGGCGTCGCCCACACTATCCATCCGACGATCAGCACGAGCAGCATCCACTTTGTGTATTGCGAGAACCGCTCGGCACCCGGGATCCGCTGCATGCCGATCCACAGGTAGTAGTTCGCGGCGAGGAACAGCACCCCGATCAGGACGGCCTGCACGATCCAGAGCCAGCTCATGAAGCCGCCCATCATCGTCACACCCATCTGGAAGTTGTACTCGTAGATCTCTCTGCCGAGCCAGTAGCCCGCGAACGGCAACACGATGAGCGTCGAGATCGCGATGAAGTTCCCGACGTAGCCCATCCAGTCGTAGTGCGCCCGCTCCTCGTCGCTCTTGGCCGCGAGGAACCGGTAGGCGGCATAGGCGGCCACGATCGATCCGCCGAAAACCGCGTTCGCGATCAGCCGGTGGATGTTGATCGGCATCCAGGTGGCGTTGGCGAGCGCGTTCCACAGCCCGACCTCGCTGGGAAGTGTGGCCGTGGCCGCACCCTCGGGCGGAGACATCATGTAGGTGAGCCATCCGTTCGCGATGAACATCACGGTCGTGCCCCACACGTTGAGCAGCACGCCGAGCCCGAGGTGGCCCCACTTGGCTCGGCCCTCCTTCCAGCGCTCCCAGCCGTAGTAGTAGAGGTAGAGCGTGAACGACTCGACGAAGAAGAGCCCCACGTAAAGCCACATGGACGGACCGAACAGATCGGCCATATGCGCCCAGAAGCGCGGATAGAGAGTCGTGAGAAAGAACACGAGCACCACGCCCCACAGCGCCGTGGCACTGTAGGCGAAGACCAAGAGCCGGGTGAACTCCTTGGAGAGACGGTCGTACTTGGCGTCCCCGCCCAGAATGCCGACCAGCTCGGTGATGACGGCGAACATCGGGACACCCAGCACGAACGCCGCGAACATGAGATGCACCTCGGCCGCGATCCACACCGCCGCGCGCGCGCCGATCCAGGGGAATTCCCCGTAGTCGCCAGTAGCCGCCGCCTGAAAGAGAGCGAGCGCGTCAGGCATCGTCGCTGAGGAAGAAGGGAAGGCGCTTGGAGAAGTCCACGGGCATCGTCTTTCGCACTTCCTTCATGAGCTCGGCGGTCACCATCGTGAGTCCCCGCGAGCGCGCGTACTCCTCGACCCTGCGCACCGCCACCCCGCGCACGAACGACGGGATTCGCGTGAGCCGCTCCTGCGCCTCGGGGCTCCACGTCATCTCCGGCTCGACATCGCTGCCATACATTACGGCGCCCGCCGGCTCCAGCACCTCCGCCTCGCCGCTCGGCACGTACGAACAGGAGGGATCTTCAGCCACGTGGTCGCCGTGCACGGCGTACGCGCGCGCGCGGCAGCCGCCGCATAGCTTGCGATACTCGCAGACGCCGCACCTGCCGCCCAGGGCGCCCTCGCGCAGCTCCCGAAAGAGCGGTGCCTGGTTCCATACCTCCTCGAACGACTGCTGTCTCAGATCGCCGGCCACGGCCGGCCAGTAGGGGCAGGGAGTGAGCTTGCCGTCCGGTGTCACGCGGCAGTAGTCGACACCGCAAGGGCAGCGGGTACGGTAGTTGAGGATCGGGGAACCGGGGGCGCGCTGGTGTACGAGCCGCATGAAGTGAGGCGCGCACTTGGCGCGCACCATCATCCGTCCCAGGTAGCGCTGGTGGAGATCGACCAGCTCCTCGAGCGCTCCCTCGACCTCGTGGGGAGTGAACGCCCTGACACCCTCCCCGCGACCCGTAGTCACCAGGAAATACGCGTTGAACGCGACGGCCCCCCGCTCGGCCGCCCACTCGACCAGCGACGCCAACTCGTCCCGGTTGTGATTCGTGAGCGTGGTCTGGACCACGAAGTCGAGCCGCCGGCCGGCGAGCCGGTCCACCGCCTGGAGCGTGGCGGCGAGTGACCCGTGCCCGTGGCGGAAGCGATCGTGGTAACGCGAATCGAGCGACTCGACGCTCACCGCAACACCCATGACCCCCGCGTCCTTGAGCTCCTCGATCTTTTCGTCAGTGAGAAGCGTGCCGTTCGTGCCGATCACCACGGTGGCGCCTCGATCCGCGGCACCCCGGGCAAGCGTCGCAAGATCGTCCCTCAGGAGCGGCTCTCCCCCCGAGAGGATGAACATCGGGGACGAGTTGAGGGCCACGATCTCGTCCATGATTCGTAGGCACTCGGCGGTCGTGAGCTCATCGGCCGCCTGCGCCGCGGGGCCCGCAGCTATGTAGCAGTGGGCGCACTCCAGGTTGCAGCGTCGCGTGAGATTCCACGCCACCACGTGCGGCACGTACGTGCGGCTCCCCGTGTCTGCTGCACGATCGCCGAGCACGGCGAGTGCGGAAATAGAGGCGGCCGAGGAAGTCAATCCCGGTCTCCCTCGACCGACTCGGCTTCGAGCAGCCGCTCGGCGGCGGCCTTGGCCTCGGCCGGCGATGTGAGCTTGAAGTCCACGGGGCAGGCGTCCATCTGCTCCTCGATGGAGCGGTCTTCGAGATCCCTAACAGGACAGCGGGTCACGCCCTGCGCCCGCGCCTCCTCGATGAACTGCCGCATGTCGTTCGACAGCGCGTCCTTGCCCTCGGCCTCCGCACGGATCTGCTTGGCCCTGAGCTCGCGGAACATTCCCATCATCGTCTCGGCATCGAACTCGTCCGCATCGATCATCGCCTGCTTGTTCTCGTCCATGACACGCGTCGTGATACGCCACATGTCGTGCTCCCGCGCGAAGCGCTCCACCGTCATCCGGGCGAGAGGTCGCGCGATGAGAGGCACCGCCCGCAGCCGGTCGAACGCCTCGGTGGTCCAGACCGGCGGATCGGCCGCGGTGCGAGAGCGCGTTGTCTCATGGCCCGTCATGGGGCATTTGACGGAGACGGTTGCTCCCGCGGGCTCGCGATCGGCATCGCTTCCCATGACGAGTGTCTTCGCCATCTGCTCTTCGGCCTTGATCTCCGCGCGCGCTACTTCCTCCGCGGAGCCGATGCCCATGATGAGCTGCATGTGCGTGGGCAAGAGCTTCGCGATCGCGCGGTCCAGCCAGATGCCAGTCACCACGTCACCGCCGTGCTCCAGCACGAGCTCTTCCACTGCGCGGCGCGCTATGCCCTGCGCAAACGGCGGCGCGCGCTGGATGCGCACCTCCGCGTCGGGCGCCCAGGGGAGACCGGCCTCGCCGTCCTCTTCGATCCACGGGATGTCCTCGGGCTTGACACCGACCGTGCCGGTGGCGAGCACGCTGCACGGCGCGAGCCGCAACATGTTCTCGGCCTGCGAGCCCAGCTCGGTGCCGTCGATGCGGTGCGCGCCGTGCCGACCGAGCACGATCAGCGAAGGCCCGATCTCCTCCGCCCACTGGAGGAACACCTGGAACGGCTTGCCGATCAGGATCTGAGTCGTGAGCCGCACCTCGGGGAACGACTCGGCCATGACCTCGGCACGTTTCAGGTTGGCCTGGCTCAGCTTGAGCAGACCCTTGTCGATGATGTTGTTGTGCAGCTCCTCCTGCTCCTCGAACTTGAACACCTTCGAGGCGCGCTCGGAAAGCACGTCCTTGACGTTGTGAAACACCGCGTGGTGGAATTCCACGTCGAAGGCGCTACACGCGAGCAGCTCGGCGCCGAACGTTCGGGCCAACTCCAGCGCCACCCGCATCGCGCGATAGCTGTAGGCCGATCCGTCCACGCAGACCATGATCCGCCCACCCTCGAGCGGCCGATCGTCGCGCACGATCATGAGATCCCTCTCGATCCCGCGTGCCGCGCGCGCCACCACTCCACCCAGCTGCGACAAGGGCTGCCGCCCTATCCCGTGCGCACCCATCACCACCAGGTCGTACTGTCTCTCCGAGATGCCGGCCAGCTTGTGCGCTTGATCCTCGTCCTCGCCCACGATGCGGCCGTCGGCGCCCAGTTTGACGTCGCTCCGAACCTTGTCGCCACCGTCGTAGTTGGCCGCGATGTTAGGATCGAAGCCGATCAAGCTCGGGAGCGTGCCCTCTCCGCTGTTCGCCTCCTTGATTATCTCCTCGTAGTTGATCCCCTCGAGCAGCTGCCGGCGCAGCGGCACACCGCGCTCCGTGCAACGACGATCCACCTGGTCGAGAAAGGAGTCGGAGATGAGCTGCAGACCCTTCTCGATCAGCTTGTCGTGGACCTTGCGCTGGCGCTTGATCTCCTCAGGTGTCTGAAACCTGGCGGGAAGGCCGGTCTCGAGCTGACGGAAGCGCACGTCGTGCAACCGTGCCGCGTACACGTGGTTGGCGGTGATCCGACCACCGGTGCGCGTGCAGATCTCAATGGCCCGTTCCACGGCCCACTGCGAGTGCACCGAGTTGTCTACAGGGACGAACACCTCGCGGTACATGCGAATACCTCAGGCTTCGGTTGTCGCGTACCCTCTCAGGGCGTTATGCACCGAAAGCGCCTGTCCACACCGCCCCGCGTCCGCCGTCATCCGGCGCCTTCAATAAAGACTAATGCAATTGTCAGGTTTAGGGCGAGCGAACATGCGGTTCGCTTCCCCGGGGTGTCAAGGGACAAGCTGTCGTCCCTCTTCATCGACCACGGAGAGTGCGTCCACCGGGCAGGCGCCGCACGCGCGGACCAGTCGATCGCGGTCCACCCTCTCGGGTCTCGCGAACTCCACGGTGCCGTCGCCGTCCAGCCGAAACCCCTCTGGCGCGACGTCCATGCAGTCACCGAACGACACGCAGAGCGTCGTGTCGATGCGCACCGTGAGGTCACCGATGGTGCGCTCCTCGATGCCCGCCCTCACATCCCCTCCAATCCCAGCTCGGCACGCGCGCGGTCCATGACGTCGGGAGTGATCTCTCCGATGCCGCGCTGCGACGCGTAGTCGAGGTAAACCCGCTTCACCATTCCCCGCACGAACACCGGCACGCGCTCCAGTCGCTCGAGCGCGTCCTCGGACCACACCGGACCACGCGTTGCGCCGTTGTCGCTCGCGCCTTGGGGGCCGTTCTCGGCGCTCAGCGCGAGAGCGCCGCCTTCCACGTGCTCGCGCACGAACTCCATCGGCCGGTCGTCCAGCGGCGCCCCGCCGATCTTCACTCCGAGCGAGCCTACGAGCTGCGTCTCCATCGGGTTCGCGAGCAGCGCGACCGAGCGGCCGCACTCGGGACACGTGAATCGGGCCGCGAACGTGCCGTCGCCCGGCTCGCGCAGTTGGGCGAACTCCATCTGCCGGTCGCACTCGACACAGAGGAACTTCACGAGAGCGCCTCCATGACTCGCAAGGCCAGGGCATCTCCCTCGGGCGATGGATCCGACGGAGCGCCCTGCCTGAAGGGGAGCCGTCCCAGAAGCGGCACGCGGAACCGCTCGGCCAGCCGCTTGCCGGCGTCGCCCTCGAACAGCGGCGCCATGGTGCCGCAACCCTCGCACGCGATGCCCGCCATGTTTTCCACGATTCCGACCACCGGCAGGCCCGCCTCGAGCGCGGCCTCGAGCGCGCGCGCCACCGAGCGGCGCGACTCCTCGCTCGGGACGGTGACCGCCACGACTCCATCCAGCTTTGGGAGCAGGGTGCCCACGTCCACGATGCCGTCGATGCCCGGCGGCAGGTCTATCAGGAGGAGGTCGAGCGGTCCCCAGTCCACCTCTGCGAGGAACTCGCGCAGGACGCCCGCCGCGAGCGCGCCGCGCCACAGCCAGCGGTCGCCGCGCGGCTCGCGCCACTTGAGCGGCGCGTCTTCCGCGAGCAGGAACTCGGTGGATACGACTCGGAGTCCGTCTCGCGCGGAGACCGGACGGACACCGTTCGTCGCCGTCTCCAGCCGGCCTCGTGCACCGAGCATCCGCGCCACCGTGGGGCTTGCGAGATCCGCGTCCAAGACGCCGATCCGATCGGGAGCGGTCCTCGCAGCAGCGGCGGCAACGAGCGCCGTCACGTAACTCTTGCCCACACCCCCCTTGCCGCTCATCACCGCGACCACCGAGCGCACCGACTCCAAGCGCCCTTGGAGCCGCGCCCGCTGCATCTCGACCTGCGCCCCTACCTCGGACCGGTCGCTCTGGTCAAGCTCGTGATATGTGCGAAACGTCATAGGTCCCATCCCGCACGGGCAAGCATCCAGAGATTGATCACCACCACCACGATCGCCGTGACGTAGAACTCGGGTGCCAGTCGCGCCGCCTCTCCGCGGAAGAAGGCGCCGCTCACGAGTGACGGCAGCCGGAGCCCGTGGAGCGCCCACACCGCGCGCGCCAGCCACTCGTTCTGCCAGAAGTAGAGACCGAGAACGATGGCGACGGCCACGGCCGCGCCGAGTACGAGCCAGATCGCCGGCGGGCCGATTCGGTCGGGAAGGAGTCCGGCTCGCAGCATGGCGAGCGCCGCGGCCTCATAGAGGATCGCGACGTGCAGGTAAACGAACGCCGCCTGCCGGAACTTGCGGGCGCGGGTCTCGGGCCAGGCCCGTCTCATGCGACGCACTTTGACGGGACTTCGCGCCCCCGGTTATGCTCCCCATCGCGATGCCTCGGCGACACCCCATGCTCCCGCGACGCCCCTTGGGCCTTCCCTGGCCGGTGGCGATCGGCTTCGCACTGTTCGCTCTCGTGATCGTTGCGATCGTGGCGAGCGCCCTCACGCCGCGTGACGTGCCGGTCTTCGTGCCGACGCGCAGCCGGGCGCGCACGGTACCGGCCGGTGTCACCGACACCGTGACGATCGACGCGCGGGACGTCGCGCAGTGGCGCTTCTTCGACTTCGCGACCGGACGCGTCATGACGCCCCCCGACACTCAGGGGTGGGACATCGCGGTGCGCCGGTTCCGCATCATCACTGCGGGGGAGGTCGCGGATCTCGGCGGCGTGCCGTTTGATTCCGTGACGGTCGCCCCGGTCGAAGGATACCGGTCCACCGAGTGGGGCCCCGACACGGTGAACGCAGCGCTCGAGCGCTGGTATCGCTACGGGTTTTTCAGTCATACACTGAGATCCAGACGTCACGTGTATGTCCTGCCGATGTCGCAGGGAGGCTGGGCTCGGTTCGAGCTCTTGGCTTACTACTGTCCGGGTCCGGAGCCCGCATGCGTGACCCTCAGGTACGCCGTCCTGCCGAGTGGCAGCGAGGGATCGGACCGAAGAGGGGAGCAGGTGCGCCCCTGAATCGCGCATCCTCCTACTCGCCATCCATCGTCTCTCCCAGTGGGTGTAGCGCGAGAGATTCCCGGATGCTCGGATGGAGGCGCCACAGGAAGTAGCCCATACCGAAGGCCGCGATGAGGTTCCCCGCGGCCACGGCCCACCAAGCGAGCGCGCCGAGCAGGGGACGGGCCACGACAGCCACTACCAGGTAGAACCCGAACTCGAAGATCGCGAAGAAGACCACGACGAGGAACAGGGTCGAAGGGAAGCTCTCGACCATGGATGCCATCGCCGCGTCGACGGCGCCCCCTACGAGGAACGCCAGCACATGGATCATCGTGTAGCCCACGACGGTCGGGAAGGCGATCTCCACCGCTGCCGGGTCGCGCACGCCCCAGAACACCGCCGACCCCAGCATGGCGGGAGTGAAGAACGGCCGGCCTGCGATCGTGTCCACTATGAGAAACCACACGGCGACCGCCCCGGCGCCGATGAGACCGGCGACGAATCCCTCTCGCATGATTCGCGGAACGTCCACTCGCGCCTCGGCAGGGAAAGGGTGCAGTGAAACGACCCAACGACCGCGCCCAGGAATTTCC
>JBHIEQ010000113.1:0-8415 GCA_046760725.1 Gemmatimonadales bacterium | reverse complement strand
CTCTCCCACGTGACCCACGAGCGGCACCATGATCTCCGGCAGAACCTCGACGCCTTCAGCCGCAACCGAGCAGGCGGCCTCCAGGATCGCGCGCGCCTGCATCTCGGTGATCTCTGGATAAGTGATTCCCAGGCGGCATCCGCGGTGGCCCAACATGGGATTCACCTCTTCCAAGCTATCGACCGCGCGCCGAATCTGATCGACGGTCACCTCCATCTCCAAGGCGAGGGACTCCATCTCGCCGCGTTCCCTCGGCAGGAACTCATGGAGCGGCGGATCGAGTAGCCGGATCGTCACCGGATAGCCGTCCATCGCACGGAAGATCCCGGTGAAGTCGTCACGCTGCATGGGCAGCAGCTTGTCGAGCGCCTTGCGCCGCTCATCGGGTGTGTCCGACAGGATCATCTCGCGCATGGCGCGGATGCGCTCTCCCTTGAAGAACATGTGCTCGGTGCGGCACAACCCGATCCCTTCGGCGCCGAACGCTCGGGCACGTTCGGCGTCTTCCGGCGTGTCGGCGTTGGTGCGGATCCTGAGGAACCTCATCTCGTCCGCCCACTGCATCAGGGTCTCGAACTCCATGCCCGGCTTGGGCTCGACCAGCTTGGCCCGTCCCAGGATCACCCTGCCGGTGGAGCCATCGACGGTGATCCACTCTCCCTCAGCGACCGCCGCGCCGTTCACCCGAAAACGGCGTGCATCGAGGTCCACGTCCAGCTCCTTGGCCCCCACCACGCATGACTTACCCATGCCGCGCGCTACAACTGCGGCGTGGCTGGTCATCCCACCGCGGGAGGTCAAGATCGCGCGGGCCGCCGCCATGCCGTGGAAATCGTCCGGGCTCGTCTCGCGACGCACCAGGATCACGGGCTCGCCTGCCGCTCCGAGCTCGGCTGCGCGGTCGGCGTCGAACACGGCTTTGCCCACGGCGGCACCCGGTGAGGCCGGCAGGCCCGTGGTCAGGACCGTGAGGTTGGCCTGGGGATCGATCGCGGGGTGTAGCAGCTGGTTCAGCTGCTGCGCGTCGATGCGGCGCACAGCGGTGCGTCGATCGATCAGCTTCTCGGCCACGAGATCCACCGCCACCTTCACGGCCGCCAGAGCCGTCCGTTTGGCAACCCGCGTCTGGAGGACGTAGAGCTGTCCGCGCTCAACGGTGAACTCCACGTCCTGAACGTCTGTGTAATGGCGCTCGAGGAGATCGCAGACTTCCTCGAACTGGCGGTACGCATCGGGGAAGTGGTGGGCCATGTGAGAAATCGGTTCCGGCGTCCGAATGCCGGCTACCACGTCTTCGCCCTGCGCGTTCGCCAGGAACTCCCCATAGAGGCGTTTCTCGCCAGTAGAGGGGTCGCGCGTGAAAGCCACCCCGGTGCCGGAGTCTTCTCCCAGGTTCCCGAACACCATGGTCTGGACGTTTACGGCCGTGCCGAGGTCGTCGGGGATGCGGTGCACGCGGCGGTAGTCCACGGCTCTCTTACCCCCCCAGCTCTTGAACACGGCTTCGATAGCTTCCCACAGCTGATCCCAGGGGTCATCGGGGAAGGGCCGGCCGGTTCGCTGCTGCGTGATGTCCTTGAAGGTGGGTATGAGGGAACGGAGGTCCTCGGTCGCGAGGTCGATGTCCCGCTCCACGCCGCGCCGCTCCCTCAGCTCCTCCAGGGCGGCCTCGTAGGGGTCGCTTCCGTCCGAGTCGGCCACGCGATAGACGACGCTTCCGTACATCTGCACGAACCGCCGGTACGAGTCGTAGGCGAATCGGGCATTGTCGCTCTCCTCAGCGAGGGCGGCGACCGTCTCGTCGTTCAGACCGAGATTGAGGACGGTGTCCATCATGCCGGGCATCGAGACGGCGCTTCCAGAGCGCACGGAGAGGAGCAGAGGGCGCTTTCTCTCGCCGAAGCGCCTTCCCGTCGTGGCCTCCAGCTCACGCATGGCTCCTTTCACCTCGTCCACGAGACCTTCGGGGAAGTGTCCGGTTCTGAGGAATTCGATGCACAGCTCCGCCGAGAGGGTGAATCCCGGCGGCACCGGAATACCAAGGTTGGTCATCTCGGCGATGTTGGCGCCCTTGCCGCCGAGCACTCTTCGCATGCCGGCGTTGCCGTCGGCTCTGCCGTTACCGAATGAGAAGACGTATGTCATGGGTCACTTTATGCCGGCAGGCGCGGCTTTGCGCGGCGCGGTCTCGTCGCTCGCCAGGGCCTGGTCGGGAAGGATCGTTGGGTAGTCTCCGGAGAAGCATGCGTGGCAGAAGCTGTCCGAATCGTCCTCCGCCGCGCGCAGTGTGCCCTCTAGCGAGAGGTAACCGAGGGTGTCCACCCCGACGTGGCGGCGAATCTCCTCGACCGTTTCGTTCGCTGCGATCAGCTCCTCCCGCGTCGGTGTGTCGATACCGTAGTAGCAGGGACCCGTGATAGGGGGTGATGCGATGCGCAAGTGGACCTCGCGTGCCCCGGCCTGACGGATCATGTTCATCAAGGCTCGGGACGTGGTGCCCCGCACGAGCGAGTCATCTACCACGACCACGGACTTGCCGGCGATCACGTCGTGTACCGGGTTGAACTTGATGCGGACTTTGGCGGCCCTGCTCTCGTGACCGGGGTTGATGAACGTCCGTCCCACATAGTGGTTCCGGATCAGCCCATACTCCAGCTTGATGCCGCTCGCTTCTGCAAACCCGAGCGCCATCGCGTTGGACGAGTCCGGGACTGAGAACACACAGTCGGCCCCCGGAGCCGGGTGCTCCCGTGCCAGCTCGCGTCCCAGCGCACGGCGGACACTGTCCACGGAGCGCCCGAACACGACGCTGTCCGGGCGTGAGAAGTAGATCAACTCGAACACGCAGCGGCGATGGGGCTTGGGTGAGAGACGCGGCAGATCGATCATCCGGCCGTCTTCGATCTTGATCCACTCTCCCGGTTCCAGCTCCATCACGCGCGTAGCGCCCACGATGTCGAGCGCGCACGTCTCCGAGCCTAGCACCCAGCCGCTGTGCAGTCTGCCGACCCACAGCGGCCGGAAACCGCGGGGGTCCACGATCCCGTAGAGGGTCTGTCCTATGGAGATCAGCAGCGTGTAGGCGCCCTCCACCCGCTCGAGGGCGTCGAGGATCTGATCCTCCTTCCTGCGGGCGTCGGATCTGGCGATCAGGTGAACCAGGACCTCCGAGTCGGAGGTCGATTGGAAGATCGACCCCTTGCGCACGAGGTCGTCGCGCAGCTCCTGCGCATTGGTGAGGTTGCCGTTGTGCGCGAGGGCGAGAGGTCCGCCATGGTAATTGACGAACCCGGGTTGGGCGTTCGCCAGCACCGAGCTGCCGGTGGTGGAGTAGCGTGTATGGCCGATGGCCACGTGGCCCGGAAGCTCCCTCAGGACCTTCTTGGGGAAGACCTCCTGAACGAGCCCCATGCCACGGTGGGCCCGGGCCGTGCCGTCGCGATCGACGGCGGCGATCCCGGCCGATTCCTGCCCGCGGTGCTGGAGCGCGTAGAGCCCCATGTAGGTGAGCTCCGCCGCGTTGTCTATTCCGCTAACGCCGAAGATGCCGCACATGGCTCTGGTGTCGCGCTTCCGTTGTTGAAGATAGGCAATATCGCACCGTAGCGGACGATCTCCAACGACGTGCTTCCCGGTCGCGGAAGGTGTGCGGCACTACCGGCCGCCCGCGTTCGATAGAAACGACGAGATGAGCTACCGCGGATGGATGAACTGGATCAGCGACTGGCAACGCCGCGCGCCACTGACTTCAGCACGCCGGCGATTCCCTTGCTCTCGCGCCGGATGAGCCGCGCCGCTTCGGAGGAATCGAGCCAGATTCCCCTGCACTCGGAGCAGCGCTCCACCTCTACACCGTCGTGGTCTTCGGTGACGAGGTCGGCACCGCACTTGGGGCATTTCATGTAGTGGCTCTTGCGGTCGGCCTCCAGGGCTGCCCGCTGTGCGGCTTCGCGGCGGGCCTTGATCAGATCCGCCTCTTTCTTCGCGAAGTACTCCTCTTCGTTCCGGCTGGGCTTCTCACTCGTGGGCTTCATCGACTCGCTCCCTTCTACCCGCCCGGTCGCTTGGGCGGCGTGAACTGGGCCTCGCGATCGGGAGGAGACGAAGAGATTCCCTCGTAGTTGTGCCCGGGCCCTCGGACGATGGCGTCGATGACCTGGTCGTTCTCCAGGAAGACGACGTCGAAGGTGCCACACGTCACCTCGCAGCCGTTCCTGAAGTACAGATAGGTCCACTCGCCCACACGCCGCTCGGCCTCCGGCACTCCCCAGACCGCTATGACCTCCCACCGGGTCATCCCGTTACGCACGGTTCCGGTGTCGATAGGCTCCCACGGCTCGTCAACCAGAGGTGGGCGTTCCTCACTGATCGGAGCGGCCGCCGGGGGCTCGGCGGTCTCCACGGGCTGGGCCGGCGCTGGCTCGGCGGGCGGAGGCTGGGCAGCCTGAGTGGTCTCGGGTGGGGCGGCCTCGCCCTCCTCGCCGCCACCGATGAACGGGATCTTGTCACAGCCCACGAGACTCAGGGTCACGGCGGCCAGAACCGCCAGCATGCGCGATCTCATCGCGCTCCTCCTTCAACCGCGCCGGTGAGACGCGGCATCGAGTGAAAGAAGCCCACCCTTCAAGCTGCTAAGCCAAACCGGTCGAGGCAACACCCTCGAGGGCTCGCACTATATTGCCGGGTCCCCGGGGTGATCTAGCCCAAGCTCCTCCGGGTCGTCCGCCGGCGGCGTCCGCCCAGTCGCGTCACCAGGCGCGGGCCCTCGCCCGCAGCAGTGGCCTCGTCGGGCGCCTGTTCGCCCCGCTCCAGATACGCGACCACAGCGGCGCGGGCGAACCCGTACGAAACGTAGGTGATTCCGAGGGGAAAGAAGAAGATGTCACGGGACCAGATCCCGAACCCCAGGATCGTGAGGTTCACTGCGAGTCCGAGGATCCCCCTCATAGATCTGACGCCGATCCGGGGGATACGTGCGTAATGCACGTTCGATAGCATCGCCAGGCCGAGAGCGATCGTGAGGAAGATTAGAACCTGACTCCACGGCAGCGTTGCGAGCTGGCTTTGGTAGAATTCCGTCCGCGTGAACGGGTAGTAGGTGGCCAGAGTCATTCCTGCGGCGGGTGACGGCAAGCCCACGAAGCCCTCAGCCGCCTCATGCGCGCCCTGCACGTTAAACCGCGCGAGTCTCAGTGCCACGCACACGGCGAACCCGTACGAGAAGAGCCAGGCGAACTGCCCCTGAGCGGAGAAGTGCAGGAAGTACAACAGCGTCGCTGGTGCGATCCCGAAGCTCACCATGTCCACCAACGAGTCGAGCTCCGCGCCGAAGCGGGTTCCCGCCTTGCCCACTCTGGCAAACAGACCGTCGAGGAGGTCGAGCAGTCCGGCGATGACGATGTACCAGCTCGCCCGGTAGAACTCCCCCTGGGAAGCGAGCACTATCGACCAAACGCCGAAGAACAGGTTCGCCAGAGTGAAAATGCTGGGCACGACGATGATCGCCCGTCTCACCCGACCGCGTCGAGCGCGGCTGCGGCTCACTGCGGCCACTCCGCGAGTACCGTGACGCCAGCCTTGGTGCGGTCGCCGATCCGTACTCGGACGAGTACGTCCGGGGGAAAGAAGGTATCGACCCGGGAGCCGAACCGGATCATGCCGAGTCTGTCTCCCTGCGATACCTCGGACCCCACCGTTCCGTCGGTGGCGATGCGTCGTGCTACGAGACCCGCTATCTGCCTCACCAGCAGAGGTCCCCGCGGCGTCTCCAATCCGAGCGACAATCTCTCGTTCGCCTCGCTCGCCTTGTCCAGTGTCGCGTTCAGAAAAGCGCCGGGCCGGTACTCTCGATGCCGGATCACCCCGCTCGCGGGGTACCGGTTCACGTGCACGTCGAAGATATTCATGAACACCGAGACGCGCCGGGCGGCGCTCCCCATGAACTCGGGCTCGTTCTCTTCGACTACGCCGACGACTCTTCCGTCCGCGGGTGCCAGGATGAGACGCGCGTCCCTGGGTCCGTCGCGCGCCGGGTCGCGGAAGAACCACACCACCCACGCCGCCGCGAGCACCGACAACGCGGCGGGAAGCGACCACCACCCCCCGAGACCGAGCGCCAGGAATACGAGCGCCCCGAGCACGGCAAGAGCGCCAGCGATCACCGGACGCCCCTCCGGAGCCAGCCTCACGCCTCCACCGCCAGCGGCTGTCCCGTGATTCTCAAATACGCGTCCTGGTATCGCGTGCTCATGGCCTGCACCACCTCGAACGGAAGCTCCGGGGGGGGCGCGTTGCCGTCCCATGCCCCGCGCCGTCTGAGTCCCTCAAGGTAGTCTCGCAGAGGCTGCTTGTCGAAGCTCGGCTGGCCCCGGCCGGGCTCGTAGCGGTCGGCCGGCCAGAAGCGCGATGAGTCGGGTGTGAGAAGCTCGTCGATCAGGAGAATTCGACCGTCGGCAGTCCTGCCGAACTCGAACTTGGTATCCGCGATGATGATTCCGCGCTCGGCAGCGCGCCGGGCCGCCGTGGCGTAGAGCCGAAGGCTCACCTCGCGCAGACGGTCCGCGAGATCACCGCCCAGCGCCTGACGCATCCTGCCGAACGTGATGTTCTCGTCATGGCCGGAGTCCGCCTTGGTTGCGGGCGAAAAAATCGGTGGCTCGAGCTGCTGGCTCTCGACAAGGCCGCCGGGCAGCGGCTCTCCGGCCAGAGTGCCGTGCCTTCTGTATTCCTTCCAGGCTGAGCCCGATAGGTAGCCTCGCACGACACACTCGAAGAGCACGGGGTCGGTGCGGCGGCACAGCATCGCCCGGCCGGCAACCGTCGCCCGACGGTCCGCCAGTGCTGGCACCCTATCCAGGATCTCGTCCGTGTCGGCCGACAGATAATGGCTGGGCGCAATGTCGGCGAGCTCCCGGAACCAGTAGGCGCTCATCTGCGTGAGCACCGCGCCTTTGCGCGGGATGGCCTCCCTCATTACGACATCGAACGCGCTCACGCGATCGCTCGCGACGAGTAGCAAGCTCTGGTCGTCCACGGCGTACACCTCGCGCACCTTGCCCCTGTGTACCAGGGGAAGCGGGAGGGAGCTCTCGGTGAGGGGCACTTGGCTCATACCCTGACTTCTGCCCGGTCTTCCACGTGATAGGGCTCGAGCGATCGGAGCAGGTCTCCGAGCGCTCCTTCCGCGAACTCCGTCACCTGCTGTGGGGCGCGGCCCACATACCTGGCCGGGTCCAGCTCCGCACGGAGCCGCCCGACATCTACCGCGGCGAACGCCGGGTCGGACGCCAGGCGGTCCAGCAAGTCGTTGGGCTCCCCTCGCGCCACCGCGTCGCTCACGGCGCGGGAGTGCGTTCGGACGACCTCGTGTAGCTCCTGCCGGTCACCGCCCGCCTGAACTCCCAGCATGAGCCAGCGCTCAGTGGCCATGAATGGCATCACCTCTCTCACGTTGCGGGCCACGACGGACTCGTTCACCACCAGACCGGCGGCGATGTTGGTGCATAACACCAGCACGGCGTCTGCCGTTAGGAACGCCTCGGGAAGGGCGAGCCGTCTGTTCGCACTGTCGTCGAGGGTGCGCTCGAGCCACTGCGTGGCCGCTGTGTGGTGCGCGTTCTGGGCGAGGGTTATCAGATATCGTGCCAGGCCACACACGCGCTCCGCCCTCATGGGATTGCGCTTGTAGGGCATGGCGCTCGACCCGACCTGCTCGTCTTCCGAGGGTTCGAGGATCTCGCCCTCGTGCTGTAGCAGACGTAGGTCGGCTCCCAGCTTAGCCGCCGACTGACCCAGGCCGCTCAGGCCGTCCAGCACCCAGCTGTCGATCTTCCGAGTATAGGTCTGGCCGCTCACCGCGATCGGCTGAGTGAAGTCGAACGCCTGAGCCAGACGCCGGTCCAGCTCCACGACCTTGTGGTGGTCACCGTCGAACAACTCAAGGTAGCTCGCCTGCGTGCCGGTCGTCCCCTTGCATCCGCGAAATGGAATCGTGGCAGCGAGGTCTCCCAGCCTGGCCGCGTCGAACGCGAGATCCTGGAGCCACAGGGTCGCGCGTTTGCCCACCGTGGTGAGCTGGGCGGGCTGGAAGTGGGTGTACGCGACGGTGGGTAACTCCCGATGGCGGACGGCGAAGTCACGGAGTGCCCGAAGCACCGCCGCGAGCCGCCCCAGCAGGAGACGCAACGCGTCCCGCATGATGACGAGGTCCGCGTTGTCGGTCACGAACGCGCTCGTGGCACCAAGGTGCAGGAACGGCCTGGCGGCGGGAGCCTGCTCGCCGAAGTGGTGGATGTGCGCCATGACGTCGTGCCGCACGCGCTGCTCGTGCTGCCGCACCGCATCGAGATCCACATCGTCCAGATGGGAGCGCATTTGCTCGAGGGCGCGGTCGGGGATGTCGATCCCCAAGCTCTT
>JBHIEQ010000112.1:0-8438 GCA_046760725.1 Gemmatimonadales bacterium | reverse complement strand
AAGTGCTGCGGCACACGCGCCCGTCGAGCGGGTAGATTGGGTGGCGGCGTGTGACATGCCGAGTTGCTCGATGTTCCGTCACGTGCGGGTTCGGGCACGTGGGAGTCAAAGCATGCTCCATCCTGGCCCGCGTCTTCTCCCTGCCACCGCGCTTGTCCTGTCTCTCGCCGCGGCGGCAGGATGCGACGACCTCAGCGATCTCCGGGTGTGCAATGACATCGGATGCTCCGACGAGCTGAGGATCGAACTCCAGGGAGCCGAACCCAAGGAGTTCATTCTCGAGGCCGTGTCTGGCGCGGGTGATACTGTGATCGTCCAGTGTCCCGAGGCTACCGGCTTCGCGAAGCGGTTAGGTGATTGCAGCTACGAGCCGCCAGAGGTTGTGCTCCACAACTTCGCGCCCGATGAGGTGACGGTTCGCTTCTTCTGGGATGGGCGCGAGAGCGTCGCCACGTTCCGGCCTTCCTACCGGCTCCACCGACCCAATGGGCCCGATTGTCTGCCGGCCTGCCGTCACGGAAAGGTCGCACTCTCGCTCTCCGAGTATCGGTGCGATTCGGAGAGCTACGTATTGCCGGACTTCATTGGGATGGTTGATCAGACCGACATGTCGCATGTCCGACTCGTCGATGTCGCGAGCCCCACATATAGGATGACCCCGACTCCGGACACCCTTGTGCTCGGTACGTTCGCCGCCACAGCTACGTTCCTTCGCGCCCGCGATTCCTCGCTTGTGCGCGCGGACAGCGCGTACCCGGAGATCGGCGACACGGTGCAGTTCTGGTACAACGGCGTCGAGCTGCAATCCACTTTGGGGACGGGGTACTTCGCGACCAGAGTGGAGATCTTCAAGGAGTTCGATCCCAGGCTTCTCACACCGGTCTGCGATTTGGAGAGCTACATTCTTCCCGACGTCATTGGGACCGTCTCGGGGCTGTACGAGCGAGGCCACGAAATGCTGCTGACCGATCTCATCCATCCAAGAGGCTCTGGCGACCCGGATGAGACCGTTTTGATCGTGGTTCCGAGGGCCACGTATCTCCGAGCCCGAGATAGTACGCTGACGAGAGTCTATAGTACTTATCCGACTGTCGGTGAGACCGTGCAGGTTTGGATTACAAACATTTGCCTGCGGAGCGAGCCGGAAATCTGCTTCGGTACGAGACTGGAGATATTCAGAGGCAGCGGGTGATCGGGGGCCGGTAACCCCGCCGTGGCTCACGCGCCCACGCCGCGCGAGGAGGTCTGAGTGCCGCGCCGACTGCGGAGCGCAATTGGATTCGCTAGGGATTACGTCCGACCGCTGGGACGGTTCCCGTTCACCGTGATCGGGATCGCCACACTCGCCCTATTCCCTGTTGCAGAGGCGCGGATCTTTCCGCAAGAAGTTTTCCGGCTGTTGGTGCTGCCGGTGTATCTAATGAGGTTCTTGATAGTCGCCCTGGAGGTCGCTATTTGGGGTCCCGGAGGCGGGCCGCGAATATTGGATTCGCTGACACTACCATTGTTACTCGCTCCTTATGTTGTGCTCGATCTGTCGGTAGAGTTTCTGCTCAGAGGTCGCAGGTGCTGGTGAGCACGGCTGCACCTGACTGAGTGCGCAGGTCCAATTGCACCGTGAGAGCGACGCAAACCCCTTCGCGCATCCTCACGCTCGGACTCCTTCTTTCAAGTCCACTGCGCGCCCAGGCTCAGTCGGCCGCCTGTGAGATCGACTTTGGCCGCTGGGTTGCTCAACATCCGGCATTCGCACATCCGCCGCCTCTGCCCCTGGACAGCCTCGATGCGGTGCCCAAGCAGGTGGACTGGCCGCTTCCCGAGGCCGCAATGGAAGCCGCCAATAAAGCTCTAGCCGAGGGGTGGGAAGCACGCGTGGAGATGGCGGTCCTGATCGATACCACGGGACACGTACTGTTCGCGGGGGTGCTGGGGCGGAGCCTGAAACCGCAATCCGGTGTTAGAACCGCCTCTCCGCGCAAGGAGGCTCGGCTACGTTCGGAGATGCCGGCGTCGCGCTGGCGCGCCCAGCAGTTGTTCGAGCAGGCCGCGACCGACATGATGCTGGCGTCGCGGTTCGATCCGTCGAAACGACGTGGACAGAGGGTCCGCGTGCTGCTCTGCGTGCCGGTCACCTTCAGCGCCGATCCCTCGGTTCCGCGGCCGGCGGAGAGGTCGGCCAGTCCTGCGGTAGTGGTCCTGCTGGACGAGGAAGGCCGTCTGGCTGTCGAGTGGTGCAGCCGCGAGGGCGAATCATGGAGCTGCGCAGCGGGACGTTCTGGAGGCACATGAACGCTCCGAGGACTTGGCGGCTACCGCCGCAGCACCCGATCGTGATCAGTGCGCTCCCGACGGTGATTCGCACACCGTACGTTCTGCGGCATAGGGTAATCGAGTCGAACTAGTATGGGACGCGTCGGACCACACGCCGCGCTGGCGGCAGTCGCGTTGTGGGGCGCGCTGGCCTGCGCCGATCGGAACCCGGGATCGACCCGGCAGCGGTCCCCCGTCGACACGTCCGCGAGTGGTGTCGTCCGCGTTCCTTCCACAGTGACATCGACGCCGCGCTCGATCGAGTGGAAGCTTGGAGACGTGTTGACGGAGATCGGAGGCGAGTCTGCGGGCGAAGACTATGCCTTGTATCGCGTCGGCCCAGTGCGGCGCTACCCGGACGGCACGATTATTCTCGCCAACATGCAGCAGGAATTGCGGGTCTATGATGCGGCTGGAGTATTCGTACGTTCCATAGGCCGGCGGGGAGACGGGCCCGGCGAGTTCCGGCAGCTCTGGACCTTCTATTTTGATGATGCTGATTCGATCGTGGCATTCAATACCTATCCGACGTCCCTAACAGTCTTCGGATCCGACGGGGGCTTGGGTGGGACGCTCTCGCTGACACCGCAGCCAACGGCGGTCGCGAATGTCGGTGGGAAGATCGTTGGCCTCGTGCGCGGCCGAATGACCGCTACGCCTGATCCCCACATCTGGATGACGCCCCGGTACGTAGTCACGTTCGGGACGGACGGACAACTGCGTGATACCGTTGCGCCGGCCAGCCCCATCTACTGGTGGGGGTCCTTGGCGAGCTACCGGGGTGCTCCGTTCCGCAACGGAGGCGGTGTGGCCTTCGGCGCTGCGACGGTCTATGTCGCCTCCCATGAGGAGTATGCCATACATGAGTATGACGTCGGGGGCCACCTCGTGAGGAGCATGTTCCTTGACCTGCCACGTCGGCCTGTCACTCGAGGCGTCCGCGATGCCTGGACCCGAGCCCGGATGAGCCGGCGCCGCCCCGAACGCGCTCTTGAAGGTCTTGAGAGGTTCTCCTCGAAGGATGCGCCGTTCCCGGACTCGCTGCCTGCCATATCGAGGGTGGCGGTGGGCCGGGACGGTTTGCTCTGGGTCAGGCGGTATTGGGCCCATCGTGATACCTCGAAGACGTGGGACGCGTTCAGTGACCACGGAGTTCATCTTGCCACACTGCGCATCCCGGCATCGCTCCGCATCACCGAGTTCGGGAGGGATTATGTACTCGCTGTCGCCAAGGATGAGCTCGACGTTGAGTCGGTTCGGCTTTACAGCTGGGCACCGGGGCGGTCATAGGCGCCCGACGCCGAGAGCCATTCTGGTATTTGCCGTCGCGACACTCACGCTTTCCTGCACGGCACGCGAAGGACCAGATAACCTCTCCGAGCCGTGGCGCGCGACGGTCGATACTATCGGCGACACCATCGTGGTCCACACCGTCTCGGGCTCCGTCTGGGGAGACACGACGAGACTCGAGGCCGAGCTCACGATCGGAACGCTGGACGGACCCGAAGAGGAGATATTCGGAACGATTTCGGCGATAGCCGTGAACCGCGCTGGGGATATCTACGTTCTGGACCGGCAGGTACCCGTCGTGCGCAAGTTCGGGCGCAACGGTGCATACCTCGGCCAAGTGGGTCGCGGGGGCGGAGGACCCGGCGAGTACCGCCGTCCTGCGTCTCTCGTGATTCATCCCGACGGCCGGCTGCTCCTGCGGGACGAGGGCAATGGCCGCATCAACGTGTACGGCCCCGACGATAGCTATGTCACGGCCTGGCGGCTCCCGAGCGGAAGCAGCTTCAGCACGAGCACGCCGATGTACGTGGACACCGCGGGAAACACGTACACGCCGATCCTTCTCCAATCCGGCGTGGACGTCACACAGTGGAGGGGCGGCCTCGCCCGGTTCACACCCGCGGGAGAACACAGCGATACGATCGCCATACCGACCTGGGACTTCGAGCCGTGGCGAGTGGTCGCCCGCAGGGAGGAAGAGGGCGGCGGGATCAGCAGCAGCGCCAGCAGCGTACCGTTCGGCCCGTCGCTCAGCTCGACCATGAGCCCGCTGGGATACCTGGTGGGTGGCGTCTCCACGGATTACCGAATCGATCTGCTCCGGCACGGGGAGCCCGTGCTTCGGATCGAGCGCGACTGGACGCCCGTACCCGTGCTCGCGGCCGAGAAGGAAGAACGCGAGCGCCGCATCGTCGAGAACTTCAGGCGGATGGTACCCGGGTGGAAGTGGAACGGACCGCCGATCCCCGAGATTAAGCCGCCGTTCGGCAGCATCACCGTGGACGAGGACGGCCGCCTGTGGGTCTCCGTTCGCCAGCCGGGATACCCGTATCGCACGGAACAGGAGGCGCGCGAGGAAGAGGAGCGCACGGGCCGGCCGCAGATGCGGTACCGCGAGCGCGCGGTGTTCGACGTGTTCGACGCGGAAGGGAGGTTCTTAGGTCCCGTCACGGTTCCCGAAGACTTTCAGACTCGCCCCGTGCCCGTAGCGCGAGGGGACACGGTGTGGGCAGTTACGCGGGACGAGCTGGGCGTTCCTCGGGTGGTGCGCTACCGCATGGTGCGGGGGAAGGGAAGCGGCTGAGAAGCGGCGTTGCGGCGTCGGACCCTACGGGGCCGGGCCGGACGGCCCGCGACCCTCGCTCTCCGTGCGGAACCGGGGAGCGCGCCACTGGAACCGACCGCCGCTCACCACGACGCCTCCCAAGAAGCGGTTCGCTCCGTTCAGCACCGCGAGAGCCGCGGCCCTGACCGGTGACTCGCTCTCCATCACACAAAAGCCGACCATGTGCTGCACGCCGCCCTCCACGTCGGCCTCGAGAGAGACGGCCACCGCGGGCGTGTTGAACACTTTGACCGTCTTGAGCTCCAGTAGCCGGACCGCGTCCCGCTCGGCTCCGGTGAGCCGGAGAAGCCCATCCACGGCCGCCCGGGCGCCTGACTCGAGCTGGGCTGAGAGCCCACCCGATCCCTCGGCAGAACCGATAAGCGTCCTGCCCGCGCGCTGCTCTAGCTCTACCCTTACCGAGAACGCGCCCCCTTCGAGAGGCTCGACCCGAACACCGACGAACTTTATGCGCGGCTGAGCGCGCTCCTCGAGGCTCAGGTACCTGATGTCCTGGGGCTTCTTGCTCACAGCAGTTCGCAGCTTTAGGACCGGGTATGCGACCGAGTTTAAGGTACTGCCGCAGGCTGATGGGAGCGAGCGAGGGAAGATGCCCTCACATCCGGCCGAGCCGCTCCTCGATCTCGCGAATGCGATCCGCCGCCTCGGGGAAGCTCGTGTGAAGGGGGACGCGAGGGTCGAACAGACGAAACAGCCTCAGCGCCTTCGCGAAGCTGAGCCGCGCGTCAGGCTCGCGGCCCTCCAGCTCGGCCTGGAGGCCGTCGAGATAGAGGGCCTCCGCCGCGAACCAGCCCCGCGTAACGTCCAGCTCTCCGGTCGGTGCCACAATCCGTTCCAGCGTGGCACCGTCCGCGAGCCGGATGATGTCGATGTCGAGGCCGATCTGTTGGAGCGATTTTCTCAGCTCGACGTCCACGGCCGCCGCATTCACCGTGCGGCTCAGGATCCTCCTGCGCAGCTCGATCAGGATCAGTCCGATCTGCTCGATCATCCGGAGGATGTAGTCGCGCTGGTGCAGCATGAGCCGCCTATCTGTGGTTGGCGTGCAGCCGGTGACGCAAGCAGGCTGGTCCCTCCGGGTGCTGGAGCTCCAGCGGACTCGTCGCCGCCGGCATCTCTGCCCGCCGGGTATCTGTTGCCGCGTCGGATGCCGGGACCGCCGGGCCCACACGCACCCTCCGGAACCAGCCCACTCGCGTCACGGTCGGAGCCCTCGGAGGAGCGAGCCTGCGCCCGTCACCACTAGTAATGCCTCAGCGCCACCACGGGATCCACCCTGGCGGCTCTGCGAGCAGGATAGAGCCCTGCCAAGAGACTCACGAGAAGGGCGAAGCCCATGCCGCCCGCCATGAGCCACGGTGTGAAGGCCACGAGATCGACGCTCACCTCTCCCACACGCTGGAACTGGAAGTTGGCGATCGCGTTGGTGATGCGAGCGACGGCGTAGCCCAGCACCAAGCCGCCCACACCACCCAACAGCCCGATCACGCCCGCCTCGGTAAGAAAGAGGCGCATGACGTCCGCGTCCGTCGCGCCCAACGATTTGAGCAGCCCGATCTCGCTCGTACGCTCCAGCACCGCCATTACCAGGGTGTTAACGATCATCATAGCGGCCACGGTGAGACTGACACCACCGATCATCGCCAGGAGCCCGTTCATGATGACGAACGCCCGCCGTACCTCGGCGATCTCGTCGAGCACCGACTCGGTCCGGTATCCCATCGCCTCTACGCTGTCCTGCACGCCGCGCACGTGCATCATGCTTGAGGTGATGACGTGCAACAGCGGGTAGCCTCCGGCACGCACCTCTCCAGTGAGTACGGACGCGAGATCCTGGAACGCGGAGGAGTGGAGTGGCTCCACCCTCTCCAGCGGGACCCACAGCGAGACGCCCACGAAGTCGCCGAACGTGCCCGCCCCTTTGACTATTCCCACCACCGTGAGAGCGAGCCGCCTCGGCATGAACCGCCCGACAGGACTCCGCTCGAGGAGGCGCGAGGGGAGCGAAGAGGCATGCGAGGCTCCGCTGTCCCGTGATACCTGCGCCACGACGAACGAGAGCGTTCGGCCAAGAAGTGTGTCCGGCGCGACGCTGTCCCCGATCAGGCGACGGGCCGCACGCTCCGAGAGCACTAGCGCCTCCGCCTCGCCTTCTTCATACGCTCGACCCGCCACGAGCTCGATGCGGCCGCGCTCGATCTGTTCCTGGAGCAGCCACGCGGGCATACCCTCGAGGCTCTGGAACAGCCGCTCGTCTTCCCACACGAGGAGACCGGGAACTGCAAGGAGCGGGAAGGCCTCCCGCACTCCTTCAATTCGCTCGATGGCGGCGACGGCGCGGGCGTCGAGCGGCGGAACCGAATCGCGGGCACTGTCGCCCGTGAGCTCGGGAGGACGTACCATCACCGAGGTCAGAACATATTGCTCGTTGATTGCTCGAAGCACGTTGCGCTGAGTGCCGCTTCCCACCGAGACCATGCTCGTCATAGCCCCTACGCCGATAGCCACCCCGGCCGCGGTGAGGGTGGTCCTGAGCCGCGTCTTCCGCAGGTTGCCGAACGCGTACTGGAATTGATCCCGGAAGATCACGCAGCACTCCGGTGAACCACTCGACCGTCCTCAATGCGGATCGTCCTGTGAGCGATCCGTCTCACCGCCTCTTCGTCGTGACTCACCAGGATCACAGTGAGATCCTGCTCGCGGTTGAGGGCGCGGAGCAGCTCCATGATCTCTTCGCTGGTTCGACTGTCGAGGTTACCCGTGGGCTCGTCGGCGAGGAGCAGTCGAGGCCGCTTCACCAGCGCTCGGGCGATGGCGACCCTCTGCTGCTCGCCGGCCGACAGTTCGGACGGCAGATGATCGCTCCGGGCCGCGAGCCCGACCCGCTCCAGTGCCGCCGCGACACCGTGGCTCCTCTCGGCGGGGGCTACGTTCTGGAGCAGCAGTGGCAGCTCGACATTGTCGAAAGCGCTGCGGGCGAGAAGAAGATGGAACGCCTGGAAGATTATCCCCACGGTCGAGCGGCGGTACAGCGCCAGCTCGCGGCTGCTCAAAGAGTCCAGCCTCTGGCCGAGGACCTCGAGGTGACCGGAAGACGGAGTGTCCAGCCCGCCGATCAAGTTGAGCAGCGTAGTCTTTCCCGATCCGCTCGTTCCGACGATCCCGACAAGCTCGCCTTCTGCGACCTTGAGCGTGATCCCGTCTACAGCCCGCACAACGTGCGTGCCGCGCCGAAAGTGACGGCGGACCGCCGTACAGTTGACGGCTGAAATCTTCTCGCACCTCCTCTACTCGGTCTTCGTCGCGGGCGTCTGCAGGAAGAATCGTTGCTTGCGTTGCCGCGACCCGCCCGTCAGGCCCGAGCCCGCGTCTGGACGGCTACCGCTGGTGTCGAAGAAAGAAATCCACCAGCAGCTCGCTCGCCGTTATGTCCCGTGTCGTTCGGCCCAGCCTGCCATCGGACCCCTCCGATCCGGGCCACGTGTGCCCTCCG
>JBHIEQ010000111.1:0-8463 GCA_046760725.1 Gemmatimonadales bacterium | reverse complement strand
TGCTGGTCGGGTTCCCATCCCGCGCACCCCTGCTCTTATGGCGCCCCCCTGGAACCCTCAACCCGACCAGATTATTCTCATATCCGCGAGCCCAGCCCTCAGCCGCGAGGACATGCCGTGTCCATAAGACCGGTCAAACGAGTGATCGAGGCGAAGCCCACCATCGAGGGCGCGGGCGTGAGGCTGCGCCGGGCGTTCGGGTTCGGGGACACGAGCGAGTTCGACCCGTTCCTCCTGCTCGACGACTTCCGCAACGAGAATCCCGAGGACTATCTGGCGGGCTTCCCATGGCACCCCCACAGGGGGATCGAGACCATCACCTACGTCCTCTCGGGCACGGTGAGCCACGGCGACAGCTTGGGGAACGCGGGGAAACTGGGAGCGGGCGACGTGCAGTGGATGACCGCGGGAAGCGGGATCCTGCACCAGGAGATGCCGCGGGGCGACGAGCGGGGGCGAATGCATGGCTTCCAGCTCTGGGCCAACCTGCCCTCGTCCCTCAAGATGACCGCGCCGCGGTACCAAGACGTTGCGGCCGAGGAGATTCCCGAGGTGACCGACGACGACGGCACGCGAGTGCGCGTCGTGTGCGGCAGCTTCTGGGGCGAGAAGGGGCCGGTGGACGGTATCGCTGCCGACCCGCGCTACCTCGACGTGTGGGTTCCACCGGGGAAGAAGAAGACCCTGCCGGTCGAGACCACGCGGCACGCGTTCGCGTACGTGTTCGAGGGATCGGGCAAGTTCCGCGACGCGTCGGATCCTCGCGGCGTTCTCACCGAGCGTGTGGGAGTGGAAGAGACCCTCGAGGGGCCCGTGCTCGAGACGGGCAACCGGTCACTGGTTTTGTTCGACCGGGGTGACGAGGTGACCGTCCAGGCGGGCGAGAGCGGAATCAGGTTTCTCTTGATCTCGGGCAAGCCGCTCCAGGAGCCCGTCGCGTGGCACGGCCCGATCGTGATGAACACCGAGGAAGAGCTGCGCCAGGCCTACATGGAGCTCAGGCAGGGCACGTTCATCAAGCAGCGCTGAGCCTCTCCCACTGAACACCACCATTTCGGTCACCCGGCCGCCGCGGTCCGCGCTGACTATAGCGCTAGCCGCACTGGTTGCGTTGCTCCCGGGCTCACTCGCGCCGCAAGTGGCGCTCGAGCCAACCACCATCGAGCCTGCGGCGTGGGAACGGTTCGCGCTCCGAGTCGTGAACCAGTCGGAGACGCCCGTGGTGGCCGTCGAGATCGCTCTCCCGGACGTGCTCCAGATTCTGGGTATCGATCAGCCTCCCGGCTGGGCAGCCGAGCTTGTGCGCGCGACTGACTCCACGCCGCCCAGCATCGTGTGGTGGGGAGGGGAAGTGCCGCGGGGAGGTTTCCGGGAGTTTCCGTTCATGGGCCGTCTTCCCGCCGACGCTCGGCGTCGGGAGCTCGTCTTCCCGGTGACGCTCGGGCGTGCCGACGGTAGCGAGACGGTGTTCGGCCCCGGGGGTCAGGGCAGGGCGCTGGCGGTCGCGATCAGCGGCACCACCGGGATCTCAGCGTGGGGCGCGTTCGCGCTCGCGGGCGGTGCCATGGGACTCGCCGTGCTGGCCCTGGCCCTCGCCCTCCTCGCCCGGCGCGAGCGCCCCTGACGGATCTCTGTCAGTCGGGCGCTTGAACGTGCGCCACCAGAGTGCCACCGCGATGCCGCCGATCACGAGCGGTGTCAACGCGAGGAGCGCCCCCGCCCAGAACATGCTGTTGGACAACTGGTCGGGGTTCATTGCCCGAGGAAGCGCCTCAGGTTCTTGAGGTAGTAGGCGAGCCCCAGCGCCACGGCGCCCGACAGGACACCAAGCACCATGAGGAGCGTGCTCTCTGAGCTCCGGCCCTCGAGTATCGCCCATACGGCGAACAGCGCGAAGAACGCTATCGCCGTGCCGATCAAGAGTCGATGAAAGCCGATCATGGTTCGACCCCTACAACACGTACTCCGTGATCACCGCCATAACGAGGATCACGGCGAGCGGCAGCGGCGCCAGTGCGAGAATGCGCACCCTGGTCTTCTCGAAGCGCAGGTGCATGTAGTACATGGCCACGAGCAGTGCTTTCCAGACCGCCAGCAGCACGAGAACAATGATCACGGTCAGCTTCGACCAGTGCTGGAGAAACGCAACGCTGATCTCCGCTGCCGTGAGCACCGCCAAGAGGACCCAGACCATGACATACGGCGGCTCTTTGGCGTGCGATGTCTCTCCCGTAGGAACCGTTTCCTGTGTCATCGAACCCGCCTCAGATCAGGTAAACGATGGTGAAGAGGATGATCCAGACGAGGTCCACGAAGTGCCAGTAGAGGCCGATGACCTCGACCCCCCGGTGATCGTGGGCCGTGTATTTCCCTCTGAACGCGCGCCACGTCACGTACACCATGCAGATCACACCCATCGTAACGTGAAAGCCGTGGAAGCCTGTCATCGTGTAGAAGGTCGAACCGTAGAGGCTCACCGACGCGGGCAGCTCACCGGCCTGCGCCTGCTCCCACAGCTCGCCTCCCTCCGCGTAGCCGCTCGGCAGGAACCCGTGGTGCGCGAGTTGGATGTACTCATAGACCTGAATGCTCACGAAAGTGGCGCCGATCACCGCCGTAGCGATCAGATAGAGCTTGAGGCGGGCCTGGTCGCCGGCCTGAATGCTGGCGAACGCTTTCACCATGGTGACCGACGAGCAGATCAACAGAAACGTGTTGGTCGCCGTCACCGGCACGTTCAGGATTTGCCCGGGCTCGGCCCAGAACTCGGGACGCGCGACGCGCAGTATCAGGTACGAGCCGATCAGCGCCGTGAAGAACATCACCTCCGAGCCGAGGAACACCCACATCCCGAGCTTCTCGGTGTAAACGCCCGCTCCCGTCTCCGCTCGCGCGGGTGGGAGCATCGGGGCGGCGTGCGCGGCGTGGGTCATCGTGTCCCCCCGCCGCCCGCGCCGGACGAGGAGCCTGCTCCGGCCACCTCACGGGTCTGCATCAGGTAGTCCTCCTCCACTAGCGGTGAGCTGAACTCGTACGGTGGATGGTGCACCGTCGGTGTCTCCGGCCAGTTCCCGTGCGGCGGTGGCGACGGTGTGGTCCACTCGAGACCGGTGTCGCTCCACGGATTCTCCGGCGCCCGCTCGCCGCGGAACCAGCTCACGATGAAGTTCACAGCGAAGATGGCCTGTACGGCGAACAGCAGGAACGCGTTGACGGTGATAAACTCGTTCGTCCCTTGAAGCGGCTGGAGGAACTCGTACTCGGTGGGGTCGTAGATCCGGCGCATGTGTCCGCCGAGACCGAGCTGGTGCATAGGGAAGAACGTCAAGTTGTAGAACAGGAACGTGAGCCCGAAATGCACGTATCCCCAGAACCGGTTCATCATGCGGCCGAACATCTTGGGATACCAGAAGGTGATCGCGCCGAACAGCGCGAACAGGCTTCCGCCGAACAGCACGTAGTGGATGTGCGCCACGATGAAGTACGTGTCGTGGATGTAGATGTCCACGGGGGAAGAGGCCATGAACACGCCGCTCAAGCCGCCGATCACGAACATGGCGACGAACGCGGACGCGTGAAGCATGGGGACCGTGAACCGGATCGAACCCTGCCACATGGTGCCAAGCCAGTTGAACGTCTTGATCGCCGACGGTACCGCGATCAAGAGAGTCGAGATCATGAACGACGTTCCCAGAAACGGGTTCATGCCACTCTGGAACATGTGGTGGCCCCACACGATCCACCCCAGGAAAGCGATCCCGATGATGGCGAATACCATCGAGAGGTACCCGAAGATTGGCTTCCGCGACCCGTTGGCGACGATGTCCGAGACCATCCCCATCGCCGGCAGGATCAGGATGTACACCTCCGGGTGGCCGAAGAACCAGAAGACGTGCTGCCAGAGGAGCGGCTGCCCTCCTTGGGGCGGCTCGAAGAACGTGGTTCCGATCGTCTGATCGAACAGCAGCATGATCGCGGCCCCCGACAGAATCGGGATCGCGAGCAGCGTGAGGATCGCCGTGATGAACAGCGCCCAGATGCTGAGCGGCAACCGGAACCACGTCATCCCGGGCGCGCGCAGGTTGATCACGGTGGTGATGTAGTTTGTGGCCCCCAGAATGGACGAGAGACCGAGTACCACGAGGCTGAGACACCAGAGCTGCTGGCCGGTGCTCACGCCCGAGAACTCGGGGTTGGCGCTCAGCGGCGCGTACGCGGTCCAACCTGCGCCCGCGTTGCCGCCCTCCACGAAGAACCCGGCCACCATCAGCAGGAACGCCGGCGGCGCGAGCCAGAATGACGCCATGTTGAGCCGCGGGAAGGCCATGTCCGGTGCCCCGATCTTGAGCGGGATCAGGTAGTTGCCGAACACGCCCACGAGCAGCGGCATGATGGCGAAGAACACCATGAACGTGCCGTGCATCGTCACCAGCGAGTTGTAGAACTCGGGCAGGAGCACGCCGCCCGGCGCCATCGTCTCCGGAAGAATACCACCACCCGGCATGGGCCTCGTCGGGAAACCGAGCTGCCAGCGCATGAGCATCGCGAGCAGTCCGCCCACGAACAGTCCCACCAGACTCAAGAGCAGAAACTGGATGCCGATGATCTTGTGATCGGTCGAGAAGATGTACCGCCGGATGAACGGACGGGTGTCCTCGTCAGCGTGTACCACCCGGCCGATCGGTGCCGCAACTGACGTCATGGCATCCCCCTCACCGTGAAGCGGTGCGCCGCGCGCCCTCGGCCTCGAGCCAGCGCGCGTACTCGTCCTGCGAGACCACCTCTACGGTCCCGCCCATCGTGGTGTGACCGTTGCCGCACAGCTCGGCGCAGGCCAATGCGTACTCGCCGGTCTCCATCGCCTCGAACCACACGGTGATCTCCATCCCGGGGACGGCGTCCTGCTTCACGCGAAACGCCGGAATGAACATCGAGTGAATCACGTCCTCGGCCGTGAGAGTGACGACCACCGGCGTGTCCACGGGCATCGTGATCCGGTTGCGCTGAGCGAAATCGTCCGGCGTGCCGAACTCGCCGTCCGGCCCGGGGTAGGTCGCGTTCCACTCGAACTGCTTGGCCCGGACGTGGATCGGCACGGCGCCCGCGGGTACGCTGTCGCGCCCTCGCACGTGGTTCCGATAGAACGCCGATC
The DNA here is from genome assembly GCA_046760725.1 of Gemmatimonadales bacterium. Lineage (GTDB taxonomy): Bacteria > Gemmatimonadota > Gemmatimonadetes > Gemmatimonadales > GWC2-71-9 > JBHIEQ01. Next base: position 3,311 of record JBHIEQ010000111.1, on the reverse strand, counting down.
ATCACCACGACGACCGCGGGCACGGCGGTCCAAACGACCTCCGCCCGGGCGTCGCCGTGGTGATACAGCGCCTTACGACCGGGCCGCGCGCGATAGCGGATGAGAAACCACACTAGCGCGGCCTCAACGATGACGAACGCCGCGCCGGTGATCCACAGGATCAGATAGTAGATGCGGTCGATGTCGGCCGCGTAGGTCGATATTCCGGGTGGCAGAGTCCAGTCCACGCGCCCCCCTCAGCTCGTGGGAGCGGTGAACGTGAACGTGACCGAAGCCGTCTCGCCGTCCGCCACGGTCACCTCGGCGGTCTGCGTTCCCAGCCGCTCGTGCCACGCCTCGAGGGTGTACGTGCCCGCCGGCAGACCCTCTATGCGGAACGCGCCGTCGGTGCCGGAGGTCCCGAAATAGGGATGCTCTACGACCCCCACGAATGCCATCATCCAGCCGTGCACGTTGCACTCGAACGGCACCATGACCTCGGGCACCGAAAACCGCCGCGTAGAGGTCATGCCGGCAGTCGGCTGGCTGATGTTGAAGCCGCGGTTTTCACTGGGCACCGCCTTGATGTTGTGCAGCAGTGAGTCGCTGTTCCGGATCTCGAGCGGCTGATCGACCATCACTCCGAGTACGCGCGGCTCGTAGAGACAACCCCTCTGGTCGATCACCGCCGGAGTGGAGGGCATGGGATAGGGTCCATCCGGCAACCCGGAGGTCACGCGCACGAACACGTTGGCCAGACGGCCGTCACTCACCACGACTTGCGGGCTGACCGCCATCTCGCCGTGCGCCTCGGCGCACGCGGGCTCATCGGACATGTCGATCTCGGGATTGGCGGGCGGGGTACCCTCGAACCGCACCGCACCGGCGATGACGGCCGTGCCCAGCGGCTCGGCCGCCGGGGCACCGCCCCCCGCTTCGCCGCCAGCGCCACCCTCTCCGCCACAACCCCAGAGAATCAGAACTGCGGGAATCAGTAAGCGTTTCATTGCAGGGTCTCCTCGCGGGTCTCGCTTTTGTGAGAGTGCCGCTGGGCTCGAGCCACCACGGTGACACCGAGCCCGGCGGTGAGAAGTGTCGCGAACACCGGCCAGACGAATGCGGTGGCCGGGGTCGGCACCTCGAGATGCAGTGTGAACCAGGCGCTCACGGCGCCACGGGTCTCGTCCTCGCCATTGGAGCCGTCCGCGGCGAAGAACGCTATCGGAATCGCTCGTCCGGCGCGGAATACGGGAGCCGACAGACTGTCGGTCGGCGTGAGAGCCCGCTTGATCACGAGCTCCCAGCGGCCGTCCCGGAACCGGGCGGTGTGCGCCGCCTCGGCTTGCCCCTCCTTGGGCGAGAACCGGTCGATACCGGTGGCGGTGCCCTCGACCAATTCGTCGGGCGCCGCCGACCAGCGCCACTGGAACACGGGACGCCGCGGGTCACCGCCCAAGAAGTAGGGTCGCTCCATTCCCTCCACCGAGCCGAGGGGGACCTGCACATGCAGCCGGTCGGGCCCCTGCTCGGTGGGCACCGGCCCGTCCACATCAGGGAGCACCCGCGCCATGCGGTCGAGCCATTCCTGCCACTTGTGATCTGGACTCTGTGAGGGATCGTGCCACGCGAGCCTGAGCGCGAGCGTCCTGCCGTCGTGCAACGCCGCCACCCAGATGCCGTCCACGGTCGGCGCGAACCACCGGGGGGCCGCAATGATCTGGCCGACGAGCGGGACGTAGGTGGCCTCCGTTTCGCTCCACCTCTCGTCGTCCGGATCGGAGGGAACGCCGCCCTCTACGAGCCGCACGCGAAGCACGTCCTCCACCGGGGGCTCCTCGCTTGGCGCGAGACTCCCCACGTACTGCGCGACACGCCAGAGCTGCTCGTCGGTGATCACGCCGGCGTCCACCGCATCGCTGAACGACGGCATCGGGGTACCGTCGAGTCCCGAGCGGAGCCGGCGGTAAACGTCTTCCACCCGCGGGCCCCCGTTGAACAGCCAGGGTTTGGTGAGGTCCCTCGCGCGAATCGGGAAGTCCCAGTCGTCCACCAGGGTCGGTGCTGACTGGCCGTCCCCGCGGCCCTCTTCGCCGTGACCCTTGACGCACTCGAGCTGGCGGTAAACGTCACGACCTTCTTCGATCGCGCGATCGCCGCCGCCCGGCGCGGGGCCGAACTCCAGAGGCTCGGGCGCAGCCCCCTCAAAGAAGCGGGAGAACGACTTCACGTAGGCCACGAGATCGTCGCGCTCACGCGGGGAGAGCTTGTCCTCCCATCCCGGCATCGCCGTCCCCGGCATGCCGACGTCTATCACGCGGCGGATGTCACGGTCGGTAGGGAGCTCGCCGCTCGCCGTGGTGCGAACCTGATAGAGAGCCATCGTGAAATCCCGTGGCCGGGGCAGCATGAACCCAGCCGCCGGGCCGTCTCCAGCGCCCGTCTCGCCGTGACACTCCGCACACCACTTGTCGTAGGCCGCCTTACCGGGCACGGACTCCACCTCCGCGGCGGCGCGGGCGGCCGAGGGCGCGGGAGACTCGGCTTCTTCCGCGGCGTGCTCCACCTCCTCCGCACCAAGCCGGCGCGGCTCCACACCGGCCTGTTCGTAGAGGAAGATGCTCACCGCCCAGATCTCTTCCTCGGTCAGGAAGTTCTCCCACACCGGCATCGCCGAGTTCCACGGCGTTCCCTCGACCGGCAGTCCGGGCCCTCCCTTCGCGATCCGCCAGAAGACGTAGCTCTCGCGGAGCTGCGCGATCGTCCCCTTGCCGAACGGCAGTGGCACGGGATTGAAACCGTGGGCGTAATGTCCGCGGCCGTCCAGCAGGTCACCGTGACAGGGTAGGCAATTCTTGTAGTAGATGCTTCTGCCCTTCTCGTAATGATCCTCGAGCACACCCTCGGTGCGGAGCGGGTTTTCCAGCGTCGCGAGATCGAGCTGCCGGTTCCGGAAGCTGATTCGACCGGGCGATGCCGGGTGGATCGAGCGGAGCTGGATAGGCGCCGTCACCTTGGGACGCACCCGGTCGTAGGTCGCGAACCCGGCGAGCAGCGCTCCCCTGAGCCAGCGCCGGTCGGGATCCACGAGCGTGCGCGCGATCGGCTGCTTGAAGAGGCGCCAGCGTTCCTCGTTGTCGCTCACGAAGATCAGGATCCCGACGAGTGCCGTGAGCATGTACTGGAGCAGCACACTGTCGGGAATGGGTGCGCTCTCGATCCCGAAAAGGGGAGGCAAGTAGGCGATACCGAACTCGAACGCCACGTACGCGGCGAGGAGCAGGATGACGGCCTGCCAGAACGGATGGCGCAATACGGTACGGAGCCGGCTCATC